>NZ_JBAWDL010000205.1:0-7557 GCF_049590715.1 Flavobacterium sp. | reverse complement strand
CTAAGGGACTTATACATACCATAAAAGAGTCGTAGACTCGACTCATATTAAAGTGCTGGACTTTAGTTGCTACAATACGTTTCATCCCTAAGGGATTTATACAAAGCATAGAGATGTTAGGCTTGGTATGTGTTTTTTTTCAACGGATTAAAATCCGTTGCTACCATATGAGCCGTCCCTAAGGGACTTATACATACCATAAAAGAGTCGTAGACTCGACTCATATTATAGAGCTGGACTTTAGTCCAGTTGCTACCATATGAGCCGTCCCTAAGGGACTTATACATAACATAAAAGAGTCGTAGACTCGACTCATATTATAGAGCTGGACTTTAGTCCAGTTTGTGGTATATCATAATCAAAAGAGAGCCGTAGGCTTGGTTCATATCAAATCTTCAAAAGTATATCTTTCATCAAATGAAATTTCGAATTTGTTTAGAAAATCTAAATATTCATCTCTGAAATTTTGTTTTTTATGATGTTGTTCTTGATTTTCGATGTATTTATAAACAGCATGTATTTGGGAATGACTGTACGAGAAAACGCCATAACCTTCTTGCCATTCAAATCTTGAAGAAGTAAAACTATGATCATTTATGTATTTAGAAGATTTTCCTTTTACTGTTTTCATTAATTCTGAAATTGAAACGGTTGGTTTTAGCCCTATAAAACAATGTACATGGTCTTCGACACCGTTAACAATAATTGTTTTGCAGCCTGTTTCATTTATCAAATTACCCATAACACCAAATAATGTTGATTTCCATTCATTGTTAATAACAGCTTTACGATATTTTACTGCGAAAACAAATTGGAGGTAAACTTGATGATAGGTATTTGCCATGATTAAAATATAAATGATTAAAAACATGCATTCTAAACCAACAGATTTGAATCTGTTGACCATAAAACATTTATTATTTTATTTTTAAAAAAACCAACTTGCTACAAAAATCGCCGTAACCACACAAATTAAATCAACCCATAGCATGATTGGTAACGCATAACGAGTGTTTTTAATGTTTACAGATCCAAAGTAAACTGCAATGACATAGAACGTACTTTCGGCACTACATTGAAAAATACTACTCAAACGTCCAGTCATAGAATCGGCACCAAAAGTATTCATCGAATCAATCAAAAATCCACGAGATCCAGCAGAACTAAAAGGTCTTAGTAAGGCTACGGGTAGAGCATCGGTAATTTGTTTATTCACACCCATATTAGAAAAAATAAAAGCAATCCAGTTGCTGATAATTTCAAACAAGCCGCTGTTTCTAAATAACGAAATCGCTACTAACATTCCCAAAACATAAGGAAAAATGATCACTCCCGTTTTAACACCATTATTCGCTCCAACCACAAATGTTTCATAAACAGTTGTATTGGCATCGGCAAATTTCTTCTCTTTAACCATGGATAAAATTAAAGTATACGCAATAATCGCAATTAATATCAAGGCAGAAAGATTAGAGGTGAAATAATTTTTACCTATTAAATCCAAGTGATTTACATATAACAACAAACCAATAATGGCAGCAATTAATGTAATTAATGCAACTACCAAAGAAGCGCTTTTGAAATTGATTTTTTGTTTTATTCCCACAATCAAGAAAGCAGCAATCGTACCAATAAAAGAGGTAATAATACACGGCAACATCACATCAGCAGGATTGCTGGCATTGGCTGCGGCACGATACCCAATGATTGAAGTTGCTATCAACGTAAGTCCAGATGCATGTAAACACATAAACATAATTTGGGCATCACTGGCTTGGTCTTTATCGGGGTTTATTTCTTGTAAACTTTGCATGGCCTTTAAACCAAACGGTGTTGCAGCCGAATCTAATCCCAAGAAATTGGCAGCAAAGTTCATGGTCATATAGGAAATCGACGGGTGGTTTTTCGGAATACTCGGAAACACTTTTACGAAGACAGGACTCAAAACTACTGCTAATTTTTCAGTAGCTCCTGAAATGATTAAAAGCTCCATCAATCCGCAGAAGAAGGCTAAATAAGCAATCAAAGGCAACACTAAATCGACTAAAGTGTATTTACAGGTTGGCAAAAGACCATCTGCTTTTTGAATTCCACTGAAGATTTTCACCGTTTTGTTTGAATAGACATAAGTGGTATCAGGATTCGTTAGATCACGATTCACAATCATGGCTTTATCTGCTTTCAACTGGATGCTATCCCTAACAAAAACAGGAACTTCGTCTATATATTTTTCAGATACTAAAATAGGGTCTCCTTTTTGTCCATTTAAAACAAAATCAATCGTGTAACTGTTTCCTGAAAACAATGTAAAAACAACAAATACAATTGAGGCAATGAAAATTGCCAACCAAAATCTACTTAATACCATAATTTATAATTTTTGTAAATGTAATAAATAATTCAACATTTAACCCAGACAGGGTTTGGAACCCTATCAAGGTTAAATGCTTTATCACACATGAATAATCTCTTCTTCAATCAATAACTCTTCTCTTCGTAATCTCAAGAAAATCTGCGCCACGGCAATGGTGTCTTTTTCGCAATAAGTCACAATACGGTCGATGTCTTTATCAACATAATAAACATGACCTACTTGGCTACCATCGATATCTCCTTTTGGAGAAGGGATTCCGAGGATTTTACACATTAGCTTTAAAGAAGTATAATGTTTGTAATCACCAAATTTCCATAACTCTAAAGTATCTAGATGCGGAATTTCCCAAGGTTTTTTTCCAAATAAATTTAGCTTATTAGGGATTTCAATATTATTGATAATCATGCGTCTTGCCATAAACGGAATATCAAATTCCTTAGCGTTATGACCACACAATACATGTTGGGGCTGATTGAAATGATTGTTTACTAAATTATTGAAATCATTCAAAATCTTTTTTTCTTCTCCAAAAAATGATGTCACTCTAAAATTCCGAATGTCGTTTTTATTGGCAAAAAAACCAACGGAGATACAAACAATTTTTCCAAACTCAGCCCAAATACCGGCGCGGTCGTAAAATTCCTCCGCAGTGTAATCGTCTTTGCGTTGGTATTGTGTTTTTTGTTCGTACAACGATTTCATTTCGTCATCTAATGAGTTGAAATCTTCGGTTTCAGGAACCGTTTCTATGTCAAGAAAGAGAATGTTATTCAGGTTTATTTTTTCTATCATTTTTCAATCAGGTTGTTGAAACGAATATAAGAAAATTATTTACTAATTATTAGAACAAAAGGGATTGTTGTTGCGAAGGACATTCGTGTTCTAACAACCATTTTTTTCGCCACAACCCTCCAGCATAACCTGTAAGTGAACCATCAGTCCCGATGACTCTGTGACAAGGAACAACAATCCACAACGGGTTTTTTCCATTGGCGGAAGCCACAGCACGAATGGCTTTGACATCGCCTAGTTTTTTAGATAAGTCCAGATAGCTCATGGTTTTTCCATGAGGAATTTCGATTAAGGCTTGCCATACTTTTTTTTGGAAATCCGTTCCTTTGGGATTAAGTTTAAAATTAAAATCCGTTCTATTTCCTTTAAAATAGTCTTGAAGTTGTGTAACTGCTTCTTGTAAAACAAATGGAATTTGTTGCGATTCTTCACCTTCATCAACAATTGATATTTTGGCAATACCAGTTTCATCACCCATTATAGTTGCCATTCCTAAAGGTGTTTTAAAATGGGTAGTTTCCATAAAACGGATTAATTTGAATGAATTAGTAGTTTAGGTTTGAGTTTTCTGGGGTTATTGCATTTTATATCCAAAATAAGGCATAAGTTCCTCGTTGAATACCACGCCATGGGTTTCTAATTCTTTTAGGATGGGTTCGTATACTTCTTTACGAATAGGAAGTTGTACTCCTGGATTGGTGATTTTTTTATTAAGGATGAGTAGGCTGGCAATCGCTACGGGAAGACCAACGGTTTTAGCCATAGCGGTATAGGTCTGATCTTCGCCAATGCAAACCATTTTAGAATCGATTTGTTGTTTTTTGCCGTTGAGTTCAAAACCAAATTTATGATACATCACAATCATGTCTTTATCACTAGGTTCGAGTGTCCAACTATCGGTAAGTATTTTTTCGAGGATTTGGGCTGGTGTAGCATTTTTGAGTGCTACCTTTTTGGTACGGCTGAACAAGTCTAGTTCAACGAGTTTGTCCCACATAATATCATCTTGATCGATTTTTAAAATCAATCGCATTTTAATTTCGACCGAATCAGTAGGGTGGTAGGGCAGGAAAGAATTGACATACTGGCGGTAAGTCATGTTTTCGGAGTTTTCCATGGTGTAGCTATCATCAGTCATACCGAGTTGTACAAACATATGCCAAGCTTTAGAAAATCCCACACGACGAATAGTGCCTCGGTACAAAGTTAATGCCTCGTCAAGTCCGTATACGGAACGGTATTTTAACGAATCTCGGTTGGGGTAGGCTTCAAATTTCCCGTAACCTTCAACGGCTAGAAACTCGGTTCGACGAAACAAATTGCAATACGGAATGTATTTGTAAGCGCCCTCTTGGATGAACTTGGCAGAACCTCCTTGACCTGCCAAAACCACATTACGTGGTGCCCAAGTAAATTTGTAATTCCATAAATTTGTGTCCGATTCAGGAGCAACAAGACCGCCACAAAAAGATTCAAACAACAGCATTTTTCCGCCTTTTTCTCGTACTTCATCAATCACTTTCATGGCACTCATGTGATCAATGCCAGGGTCAAGCCCAATCTCGTTCATAAAAATAAGATTCTTGGCTTTCACTTCAGTATCCAAAGCTTGCATTTCGTCACTAATGTACGAAGCGGTAACGAGATTTTTTTTATACGAAAGACAATCTCGAGCAATTTCAATATGCAAATGTGCGGGTAACATCGAGATGATAATGTCTGCTTGCTGAATCACTTTTTTTCGCTGACTTTCGTCAAAAATATCCAAAGCAATTGCTGTAGCGTTGGGATGGTTTAAGGTCTTTTTTTGGGCTAATGCCAATGATAAATCTCCAATCACAAGATGTAATTTCTCCTGATCCGATTTTTCTAATAAATACCGAATTAAAGAAGAAGCGGATCGACCTGCGCCAATGATTAAGATCGTTCTATTGTGAGATTGAGTCATAGAAGTTGCCTTTTAAACAAAAATACAAAATAAGTTTTGGTTTAACCACAAAGCAATCTAGGGGATTTTGGTTTAACCACAAAGTACACTAAGAAAGCACGAACGTCACTAATATTTTAAATAGTGATATTATTTTTCATAGTGTCTTAGCATCTTAGCGGTAAAAAAAAGATACTTTTGTAATTCAAAAAAAATCATGATGGATAAAAAGATAACGGCTACAGGTGCATTGATGGGAATGGTAGCAATAATTTTGGGGGCATTTGGCGCTCATGCTTTAAAGAAAATTTTAACTCCTGAATTGCTGGCTACTTTTGAAACAGGTGTACGATACCAAATGTATCAAGCATTTTTTTTGTTGCTTTTGCCAACATTTAAAATACTGACCGAAAAGACTAAAAAAACTGTTTTTTATCTTGTAGTTATCGGTGTGATTTTATTCTCAGGATCGATTTATGGACTGGCGACTAATTACTTAACGCCTTTTGATTTTAAGACTATTGGTTTTATAACTCCTATAGGTGGATTGTTAATTATCATTGGTTGGGGGATGGTATTTTTAAATTATTTTAAGAGTAAACACTAAGTCTTTTGCCTATAAAACCCTACCTTTAGTATATGATTTTTCACTGTTAAAAAGGTACTTTTTATGAGCAACAACACAATCAAACAGATTCCTAATCTTGACGAAATAGGAATTATAAACGCCAAAATAAAATATCAATTATCTGCCGATGAATTGCATCAAAAAACCCTTGCTTTAGGTCAAGGAGTTGAAAGCGCTTCAGGTGCATTAGTCATCAATACCGGAACTTTTTCTGGACGGTCGCCTAAAGATCGTTTTATTGTTAAAGATGCCATTACTGAAAATGAAGTTTGGTGGGGAGATGTTAATATCCCTTTTGACCCCAATGATTTTGATGCTTTATATAAAAAACTAACGGCTTATTTATCGAATAAAGAAATATATGTTCGGGATGGGTATGTATGCGCAGAACCTAAATACCGTTTGAACGTTAGAGTTATAACTGAAACGCCATGGGCAAATCTCTTTTGTCACAATATGTTTTTGCGACTCAAGGAGGAAGAATTAGAACATTTTGAGTCTGATTGGACTGTAATTTGCGCACCTAGTTTTTTGGCTGATCCTAAAACAGATAAAACCCGTCAAGGCAATTTTGCTATTTTAAATTTTTCTCGAAAAATTGCGATGATTGGTGGAACAGGTTATACTGGCGAAATGAAAAAAGGCATTTTCTCAGCCTTAAATTTTATGTTACCCGTAAATGAAGAGATACTTTCGATGCATTGCAGTGCCAATGTTGGAGCCGATAACGAGACGGCAATTTTCTTTGGTTTATCGGGAACGGGAAAAACAACACTTTCAGCAGACCCGAAACGGAAATTGATTGGTGATGACGAACATGGTTGGACGAAAGAAAATACGGTTTTTAACTTTGAAGGAGGTTGTTATGCCAAAGTCGTCCATCTATCTGAAGAAAATGAACCTGATATTTTTAGAGCGGTAAGAAAAGGAGCTTTGGTCGAAAATGTTGTGTTTAAAAAAGGCACGAACGAAATTGATTATAGTGATATTTCCATTTCTCCTAATACACGTGTGAGTTATCCTATTGAACATATTGACAACATTCAGCCGGGATTAATAGGACGTAATCCTAAAAATATATTCTTTTTAACGGCGGATTCTTTTGGAATTTTGCCTCCCATTGCTCGATTGACTCCTGGGCAAGCAGCCTATCATTTTATCTCAGGATATACCGCTAAAATAGCGGGTACTGAAGCTGGAATTACAGAGCCGCAACCTAATTTTTCGGCTTGTTTTGGTGCGCCTTTTATGCCTTTGCATCCTACACGTTATGCGGAGATGCTGAGTCAGAAAATAAAAGAAGACGATGCCACCGTTTGGTTGATCAATACGGGTTGGACAGGTGGCGCATACGGTACGGGAAACCGAATGAAATTAAAATACACTCGTGCCATGATTGATGCAGCTTTGAATGGGGAGTTAAATCAGGTGGAGTATCAAAACCATGCTGTATTTGGAATAGCCATTCCTCAATCTTGTCCTAATGTGCCTAGTGAAATTCTAAATCCTAAGAATACTTGGAGTGATAAAGAATTATATGATGTGAAGGCGGTGGAATTAGCTCGAAAATTTCAAGCTAATTTTGAAGACTTTGCGGATTATGCTAATGCGGAGATTTTAGCGGGTGCTCCTAAAATATAATTCATAAAAAAAAGTCTTAAAGTTGAATAGTAACTTTAAGACTTTTAACGGTTCAAAATTTTACATTTTACTCAAAATTTCTTTTTTGAAAGTGTCGTATTCTCCTTGAAGAATCAGTCCGTTGTCGAGGAGTTTTTTGTAATTCTGAAGTTTTTCAAAAAGTTCGTCTTGTGACAATTCGTTTAATGATTTGTC
>NZ_JBAWDL010000204.1:0-20643 GCF_049590715.1 Flavobacterium sp. | reverse complement strand
TGGAGCGCTATTTTTTATGCCCAGTACATTCCCCATTAAATCATAGTTATAAGCATTGTTCATTACAACTCGCGTGCCACTATTGACTTTCATTTGTTGCAAGCGGCGCATTTGTGGGTCATAATTATAGGTGGTCTCGGTGTTGTTACCGTATTTTAGGTAGTTGCGTTGTTCAAATTCGTCATAGCCCAATTGCTTGATGTAGTCATAGGTATGACTTTCTTTTTTACCTTGCATTGCATATAAATTTCCTGCTCTATTATAGGCATAATCCAAGACTTCGCCATCAGGATAGGTCATTTTCTGGATGCGGTTCCAAGTGTCATACTGGGTTTGGGTCACGTATGTTTGAATGTCAGTTGGGGTGATGCGTAGCGTACGAATTTCTTTTTCGACTTCACCTAGTTTACCATAAAAAAACTCTTGCCCACCCGAAGCGTCTTCTACCAGCCACAAGCGGCCTCTTCTGGCTACTGTACCCTCGGCTTTGCCATAATGATAGCGCACATTGTTTTGTGTGTTTCTCGGGTACTTTATTTCTTGGAGTCGGTTGTAATCATATTCATAAGTAATAGCACCACCGTTTGGTATGGTGTTTCTGATATCGGCGGTGATGCGTTGTGTCATGTTATTTGCCAAGTCATACTTTGTTTCTATAGTACCCGCATCTGGATGGATGAGTTGGGTTCTACGTCCCATAAGATCATAACTACTTTTGGTTATTTGTCCCAATGCATTAGTCACTTCGAGGAGTTCGCTTAGGGCATTATAATCAAATTTGGTTACCAATTCTCCTTCGGCACTGTTTTGTATCGAAGATAAACTGAGTCCTTTTACATCGGTATGACTCCGACTTACTACGCCCAAAGCATCGGTTTGGGTGGTTAACAAAGTAGGAACGCTATTGAATTGATCTATTTTGAATTCAGTACGGTGGGTACTACCATCTGGATAAACTACTTTATACGCACGATTGCGACTGTCATACTCGGTTTTAGTGGGAGTAACGGTGCTTAGTGCGGTACTAAAGTCGGCGTTTAAAGTGGTGGTAGTAGTAGGGTAGTAGCTCTCAATTGCTCTTCCAAAAGCATCATAAATCACCTTGCCCGAAATAATATGCGCTTCTTGATCTGCACTGCCTGCTGCAGTAAACAAACTGGCTGTTTTCTTAACTTGTAGCGCACGCCCTAATCCATCAGTATACGTATAGGTTTCGATATCCTTGTCGTGTTCGGGGTCGTAATTTCGGGTTTTGGCATAGGGTACCACCGCATCTGGATAGTATTCATACGCTATGGTGTAGGGTTTGCCTGCTGCAATTTCATACGGCCCTCTAATAGTAGCTACCCGTCCTTTATTATCCAAGGTATATTCCATTTCCTGATCGTTTCGATCCGTTGTTTTGACAGGAATACCATACTTATAATCGTATTGCATTTGGTTTTTATATCCAAAAACATCTTGAATACCAGTCATATACGAATGTACTTGGTCGTCATAAGTATAATCTAGCGTGGCACGTTGCTTTTTATAATTTTCGGGAGCAGTAATTTTTTTTAAATTACCGTACTCATCATATTCAATATCAGTTACGGCCGCCTCACTAGCCGAAAGGTAGTTTTTTATTTGAGTAACCTCGGCAGTTGTAGGATTGATAGTTGTACTACGTTTGCGTTTAAGGCCTTCATTAGTAAACACTTCAATTTGTTTAGCAATTCCGTCATAATAAGGAGTGCTACTGTTGTAATAACTTATTTTGGCGGTTACTTTGTCATTAGGAGTTCCGTTGCCTAAATCTACATATTCTATGATATTTCCGGTAGCATCAAAGGTGTTAATAGTGCTACTCTCTAGATAGTCACTGCCTTCAAAATGCTTTTCGGTGGTTTGTAGGGGTGCTATAAATACCGAAACTGCATCTGTGGCAGGGCTTGCCAAATCATTCTCGTTAATGTCAGCTTGGGTTGTGGCATTTGTCCAGCGGTAACGGCTACTGCTTTCTTGTAAAAGAGTAGTACCATCGGTATCCAACATTTTGGATAATTTGGCTAAATTTTTTCTAAAATAATCTCGGTTGTAAAACTCTTGAATAGATGTTGTATAAACGCTATTGTCTGTAGTATTGATTTGTTGTTGAATTACTTTTTCAAAACCATAAAAATCACGTTCTCTACGGTCATAATAAGGATTTTCATAGATAAATTTGCTTTTCATCTCATCTACACCATCGCCAGTATGACCGTCAAATACGGTGGTTTCACTCAATACCCATAGCGGATT
This sequence comes from Flavobacterium sp., assembly GCF_049590715.1. Lineage (GTDB taxonomy): Bacteria > Bacteroidota > Bacteroidia > Flavobacteriales > Flavobacteriaceae > Flavobacterium. The sequence continues at coordinate 18,363 of NZ_JBAWDL010000204.1, read as the reverse complement.
GGGGCATTCGTAGGTGGGTTTTATCAAAGTATAATCTACCGCAAAATGATTTCCTGCGGCATTGGTTGCGCCTTTAAGCTTGTTGGTACGACCTATGGTAGAGAGGCGTACAATGAGGTGGTCTTCGTCTTCAGACTCAATATAGTCCAAATAACCATCACCGTTCATGTCCATCAAAGTTCCTTCGGAACGACTTATACTTTCTCCGCTATTTCCACCAATACTAATTGCCAAACGAAGAAAAAACAAAGGTATTGGTATGGTACCACCTGCATTAATACCATAACTTATGCTACTGTTTTTATTTATTGCTTTGTAACGAGGATAGATTATTTGAGGAGCAAAACCATTTCCTAGATTCAAGGAAACCTTAATTTCGGTATCCGTATATTCAATTTTATCGGCTAGTCCATCTGCATTAATATCCATAACAGCGTTTTCTGTTTGCGAAGTAGATCTAGCATAGTTTGCCCCACCTGTAAAAGAGGCTTTCTTGAAACTAAAACCTAAACCTGCACTCCAATCTACTGACTTTCCTGCATTTAAGGTGTTGAAATTCCAATTTTCGGTATTCAAAAAGCCATACCCTGTACCCAAAGCTACGGTACCATTATCCGAAACCTTATCAGGGATTCCATCTCCATTGATATCGATATGTGCTTGTTCTGAATGATCGTCCCCAAAACCAGCAGAGCCCGAAGGTGAAAATGAAACAAATTTACTTGCTTTTTCAGATTCAATAGCGCTAGCAATCTTTGCAGATAATACTTTAGCATCTTTTGTGCCACTAGCTTTTAATTGAGCACTAAGTTTGGCAACACCATGACTATAAGAACCTCCTGTGTCCACACCTGTAGATCCCGTGATACTTTTACTAAAATCGCCAATTTGTACTACTTGATTAGAGAGCCCTCCTCTTGGATTGGTTATTTGTAGTTTTTGATCTTGAAAACGATCAGGGAAACGATCTCCATTAAAATCGCTCATAGTTTCTATAACAATAGATTCTCCGTTCTTTGATTGTGTATAGCCCGCACTTATCGAACCTACGCTTGCTCCACCGCCGTAGCTAGTACTTTTATTTTCGGTTATCATATCGGTAGCTGTAGTGGTACCTCCACCAATAGTTAATGGTGGTAAACTAAAATCATGGTATTGTACAATATCATCTTCACCCAAACGGGCAGTTCCCATTTCTTTGCCACTGATGTACATGTTTTTTTCTAATCCATAATATCTGTTCTCGCTGTAAACAGGAAATAAACTAGTGAAATAAGTGTTTTCTAATCCACTAGAAGGATCTGATTCCTGAGGTTCGCTGTCAGTGTCCGGAAGATTATCTTCACTATCATTATAGGAAGCGGAGGAGAATAAAGCGGCAGTATTAATGGTGGAATTACCATCATTTCGAATCAAAAAACATCCCCAATTTCGGTATTTTAATCCCAATTCTAATTCCTGTTTGTTTAAGATAGGATTTCCTTCATTACCTACCAAAGAATAAATTGAAAAATCATCTGTTTCAAATAATTCATATTTTAGAATTGGTTTATCATCTTCGTCTAATTCAGTGTATTCTTGTCTAAATTTAATTTTTAGCGCATTAAATTTTGGGTAATTACGCAATATAGTTATAGCTTTGGGATTAGAAATAGTAACTTCTACTTGAAAAGGGGTTTCTTTTTCTACAAAATCATAAACGTATCCTGTTTCATTTAAGGTTGTTGTAGGTTCTAAAACTCCATTTTTTAAATTATAGGTTTTTTTAGCAACCAATTTATTATTCTGTTTGGCAGTCAGAATTACTTTTGAATCAAATTCAGCATTAGGAGTATCTGTATTCAGAGTATAATCATCTTCATCGATATACATTTCTATTGGCGCTGTAGCCAAGACCGTACTTTGTTTTCCAGGAATGACATAGTTTCCTTCTCTCTTTCTAAATAAAGTATGATCTACTTCAAGTAGTTTATTTTCAAGAACCGATTGCACAGGATATACAACACTCGGTTTAAAATCAATAGCTTTCCAGTCAATGTTTGTTTCTGTTTCCAAAATAATTCTTACTCCTGTAAAAGCATCAACGGAGTAGGAAGGGATGCTCGTTAAATCAAAATCAACCGCCTCTTTTGCATCAAAAAGTTGAGTATAAAGTTCTATTTCAGAATTATCAGGTTCTGGTTTTTTCTTTATCAACTTTAAAACAACATGATCAGAGGTTATAGGTTTTATAAAATGACCCGCAAACTGTATTGTAGTCGTTTCTGGAATTAAAATAGAAGCTTTGGAACTCACTAAAAAATCTTCGGTAGCATCATAATCAGTTAATGATAGTGAATTTACATCTTTAGTTAAGGGACTTATATTATTTAAAGCACTAGTGATTTCTCCTGTAAGTGGATTTCTTTCAGAATGTAAAACCTTGGTGTAATGTATTTTTGGATTCCAATTTACCTTGTCAAAATTACCATCATAGACAGCACTTACTCTAAAAAACAATTTGTCTCCTTTTTTTACATTAAAAGTTTGATCTGGTTTTGTAATCAGATTATAATTTGTCGCCGCTATCTTTTCATCCCAAATTAAAATAGTTCCTTTTTGAAAATACAAATGAACTCCATCTGCTTTATCAGTACCATCATTTTTTAGGTAATTTTTGCGAGCTTCTATACGTTCTGGAATAACTTCTTCTATTAAATTAAATGCTTGAGAAACAATAATTTCTCCATCTACAGGGGCTTCCCAAGTTCTGACAATATCTTCTAAAGGATTTTTTCTTTCTAATTCGTTAATATCTATTTTTGTGGAAGGATTTATAAGTACCACTCCATCACTAGATACAGGAGAAGGAGTTCCTGAACTACTTTTTTGAAAAGTTGGCACGCCATTAACCAATCTATTGTAATAAACTTGACCATTATTTACAAAATCGACTAATCCATCACCGTTAAAGTCCATGAAATAACTTTTGACACTAGATTTTCCAGTCAATTTATCAAAACCTAAATTTCCTCCAACGCTTCCTGCACCAAGAATAGCATCTACTCCCCAAGCAAAGGAACTGGATTTAACATGACCAATATTAAGTATTCCAGGAATTTGTATTGGGTCGCCAAACCCCATATTATTAGAAACATTAGAGAGGTTTTTTCTATAAAAAACTCCACTATCATTTTTAAAAACTTTGTCAGGTAATCCATCACCATCCAAATCTTCTAACATAACTGCTGTACTAGAACTTCCAAAACTATTACTACCGTGAGGACCAACAGTATTTGTTTTAAAACTACCAATTTTAGCAATCCCGACACCAACCCTATAATTAAACCCTGTACTAGAACCACTAGAACTACTTACCAAAGGTTGGAAACCGTTAAAACCAACAGGAAAATTAAAAATCTTAACTTTCAAATGATCATCAGGCACATTCCAATTCTCTTCTGGTCCAAACGGAGTGTATTTCCCTGATGCATCTCTTACATCATCATAATAGTCTAAAGTATTGGTATAAAACAAAGCACCTTTGGAATCCAGCTCTGTTACTGAAGCCAAGAGGGTTTTATTAAAAGCGCCTTCTTTGTATTTTAATTCATAAGAGCGTACCATTTCGTCTTTGAAACGAACTTCTATTTTTCGTAATAATTTATCATTTAGTTGTTTGAATCCTAGTCTAGCATTGATCATTACATCTTTTCGGGTCGCTTCACCTAAATCAGCATCCTTTATAAAACGTACTGAATAAGCTCCTTTATCAGCCCCTTTACCTGTATAATAAATGGTTTTGATAAAAAGTTCACCACTGCTTTTTTCGTATTCATAAGTTATTGTATTTCCTCTCAAATCGACTTGCATGGACAATGCCCAGTGCCCAATATTACCATTGACATCTTGTAAAACACTGTTGACTGCTAAACCCGTAGGCGTACCTCCATAATAACTTATGATGCCACTTTTATCCGTAACTACCCAATAATAATTTTGAGGAGAATTTCCTTTTCGAATAATTTTTTGAAAAGCGCCTTCTTTTCGGGGTCTAAATTGCTTGTCGGCAGTACGGCTCACCCAAGCTGAACGGTGTGCATTGGGCAAGAGTCCGTCACCGGCAATGTTGTAACTTTCGGTTTCTAAATTAGAATCGTACCGTGGTGTTCCCCATCGGGTTTCTATATTTACGGACGGAATGGATACATCCCAACCCCATCCTGCCCAACTGTGACTACCATCGCTAGAATATTGCAACGCCAGTGAGGGTTGCATACCACTACGCCCTTTGGGGATTTGAATTCCAAAACTGGTTGTTCCTGCTCCATTAGGATTGGCCGATGGAGGTGCTATTGAACCCATACCTACTAAGGGACTTGCTGCTTTCAAATCCTTAATACTTGTTGGTGTATAGCCCGAAGTCTCAGGAGATTCGGGTAATTTGATAATTCCAGCAATAAAGTCGGTAAAATGAGTAGTTTTAGCGACTAATTGTCCTTGAGCAATTATCAAACTATCTTTGGCTACTTCCTTCCACTGTCTTTTAAATTCATCAAAATAAAAGATATTGATATCTTTTTCAGTATACCCTTCGGGAATTAACTTTTTGTCATAATGAATACCTATTTGTACCGCTTTTTCAAACTTTGTGCCATGTGGCAATAAGCGATATCCTGCATTTTGATGGGTGACATTGATCATTGAGGTATTGAGTGCTGCAATATCTTTGGATCTTAATCCTTGAACTGAAATGGAGATATCTTTTTTGACTGCCTCTGTTGGAAACGTAGCCCAAAGACCATTATAAGAAACGTTTCCGCCTCCTGAAGTTGTTATTTTTTGCTGTTTTATAGCCTTAATGGCAAGTGTTGTTTTATAGTTTTGTACGGCAATAAAATCGGATTTATGAAGTGTTGTTTGGGATTTTATTCCTTTTTTGTCTACTTTTTCAATACGTATGGTTTGATGATTTACATCAATGATACATTCCATTTCAAATTCAGGCTGATTAACATCTATTTCTTTATCGTCAATACGTAAGGATTGAGTTAAACTGCTTGAAATAGCTCCTTTAATATATAATTTATCTTCAAAGCGCAACAATTCATACCCTTCATTTTCTGTTTTTTGTCTATAGGTAATTTTGATGTTTTTTACTTTATATCCTTCTGTAACCGTCAAAGGAGCAGTAAAGAGTAAGGTGTTATCTCCTTTGCGCAATATGGTATTCGAAACCAATTCTTGCTGTAATGTCCATGCTTGTTTTTTTGATATAAAACCACCTCCCATGCTTGGCAAGTTGTTAATACTTCGAGAAATAGAACCTGAGTGACTGTAGCCGTACAATTCATATTCTAAATACGCTTGTTGGTTTGCCGTAGGAAGTTGATTAATAGTAATATGAAATACATTGTCATAAGCATCATCTTGCTCATCTACTTTTGTGATTCCTATTATACCTTGGTTAATATCAGCTTCATAACTGTTGGAAGGAACTGCTGTAACAGGAATTTTTTTGAGAATTGCACTCGGACTGTTTTTTACAATTATAGTTTCTTCTATATTCGCATTCTTCGAAAAAATAGCATCAGTTATTTTTTTGGCTATATTAAATTGGGTAGCAAAAACCACAAAACTAATTAAGAATAAAAATGTTGCTAATTGTTTTTTCATAATCCTATTATTATTTTACAATCAATTTGATATTCTCTTCTCCAAAGAAAGAATTGATTTTAATGATATAAACGCCTGACGTAGGCAATTCTCCATGGTACCTTAGATTTTGTTGCGGTGCAAAAAAATCTTCAATTATTTTTTGCCCTGAAATAGTAAAAATGCATACCGTTCCTGAAGTTTCATTAGGAAACAAAGCTTCAACTGTAAAACGACCATCTATACTTGGATTAGGATAAACCATAATTTTTGTTTCTGAAAGAAGTTTTTCACCCGACACCTGAACTGAAAATTGTTTCATTGACTTGCAACCTTCACTGTTTTCTAGACGCAATTCATAATCTCCAGACTGACTTGTATTCAAACTGGCTGCAGTACTGATGCGATTTCCTTCATAAAACCATTCGTAGGTATAATTGTCTTCGGGCAGAACTAATTGGGTGTCTAACGACAAAGTTTGACCTACCAAAAGAGTGTATTGCGATTGAAAAGGAATTACTATACCATTACTGTCAGGGACATAAAAGGTTTCTTTGTAAGTATTTTTTTGCGCATCGGTAACTACATATTCATAATATCCAGAATCTATTTTAATCAATTGATTTGTAGTTGCTTCTTGTACCCAGTTTTTTATAATAGTTTCAGATTTGGTATTAGTCAAGTGTATTTCGAATGGTCCTTTACCTCCTTCAATTTTAAACTGTATGTTGCCCGATTGTATTAGTCCACAACTTGGTTTTACAATAGTAACGTTCGCAAACATGGCTGGAGCTACTTTAATTGAAAAAGCAACTTTTCCTGTGCCTTTTGGATCCCAAGAATATTCTTTTAATTGCAATTTTTCAGTGTTAGATATTGGTGCTAAAAGGGTATATTCTAAATCTTTGGCTTCAAAATTTCCAGTTCCACTTTGATCTACTTGCAACCAATAATATAAAGCGGGATCGAGGGCTTTATTTTTTTTAATTTGAGAAGCGTCAAATTCCCAATCAAGTCCTGATTTATTTTGTTGTAAATAATCTAAAATCCATTTTCGTGAAATTCCATCTGGTTGTCCTTGCTCTTGTTTTTTAACTGTTAAAGCTTTTCCGTTATCGCTCCAAAAAACAAAATAAGTATCTGGAATATCGTTAATATCACCATTAAAACCAACAGTTAGTAGGTTGTTTTCAAACGCATTACTGCTTTTAATTTGCCATAAATTACTCTTGTCATCACGCCCAATAGCTGTAATGGATTCCTCAAATCCTTTATGATTTTCTTGTTTCCAAATTGTTGTGCCTTGACTATTTAAGTAATTTTTAGTTTCCAATTGGGAGAGAGGAATACCATATTTTATAGCCAAATAACTAGCCACTTTTTGAGTTTCGATTGGCGAAAGAACTCTGTCATAGACTATAAGTTCACTAATTAAGGTCGTCAAAGGCAGGGGAGGTAAACGTTCATTAGTCGTTGTTGCGCCAAAGGAAAGCTGAAATGACTTGGCTTTTAAATCACTACGATTGTGTTGATAAATATGGAGATTTGGTTTACGAGGTTTTATAGTTGAGGGGTAACTTTTATAATTATATCCGTTTAAATTAACTAATCTTTTTGTCGTAGCAAGACTTGATGTTTTGTTAGGATCAGTTACATTCCATAAAATTTGTTCAGCCACACTATCTTTTAATTTATATACAAAAAACAGGGTTTGTTGTTTCATTTGAAGAGAATCCAAAGCCATTGTGATAGTATTGGTTTTTCCATCAAAAAAAAGTGCTGGATTAAAATTAAGTAATTCTCCTTTGCTATCTAATTTTGTAGTCAAAGATGCTGTAATAGTTCTATTTTCAAGACTATAATGTTCCTGTTTTTTTTTACCTAACAACCATAAAACAGGTTTGGACACTTGTGCAGGATTGTGGTCTTGTGCTTTAAGTCCAAAACTGAAAATAAATAGAACGAATACAATATATAATGTATGTTTCATAGTATTAAAATCATGATGTTATTGAAAATTATTAGTTTCATCAAAATGAAAACGGTAGCCTATACTTATACCAAAAGAGCTCATTTTATTTTTGACTTCTGAATATCGAAATCCATTTTCTTTTGTTTCTAAGGCATCTGAAAGACCTAAACTATATCGTATTCCGATAGTTATATCCGAATTGAATTCGTATCCTAAACCAAAAGTAGCCTTTAGGAAATTCTTACCCTCAAAGGATTCTTTAAGTACTTTTTGAACCGTTTCGTCTGGTTCAAAATCGATACCTCCGGGTCTAGATGCTCCGTTTGAAGTATAGGTCATATCATTCGGGTTAAGATTTAAGGCCAATGTTGGGCCTGCTCCTATATATAAGTTTTCAATAGGATAAAATTTGAATAAAATACCAGCATTCAAATAATTGTAATTAAACTTGATATTATATTCTAAGTCTTTAATGTTTTCGTATGTAAATTCTGGATATTGTTGTGAATATGAAATATCCGCCTCAATGCTCATTTTACTATCATAATTTTTTTTCCAATTAATATAAAAACCTGCTGTAAAACCAATATTTGGTACTTCTTTGGTAGAATACCCAGAATAAATACCTCTAGGAATTAAGGCAGGTTCAATATTATCCATTTTAGATTGGTTACCACCAACATATACACCGTAAGTAATTTCTTGAAAATATTGAGCATTCACGAAAGAAGTAATCAAGAACCCAATTAATATAAATAGTCGTTTCATATATTTAGTAAAAAAATATTAGTTTATATACCCAATCAGTATTTTTATTATTGTTAGTATGTAGTAAGATTTTGTTTATATATTAATGTAAAATAATTTGACATAAGTAGTTGGGTGTAATTGTTATTTATAGTTAAATTCTATAACTATAGTCACAATGAGTATTACGAATTGAATTTCATAATATGTATTTAGGCTCAGACAAACATTGTTGTTGTAATTATCTTTAGATTTTAATTTGATTATTTGCATCAAACGGTTTATAACTTATCAAAACTATAGCCTACACTAAAACTAAAAGTTGACGTTTTATTATTGTTTTCTGAAAATTGGAATGAATTATTTTTAGTTTTTAAAGCATCACTGATACCCAGATAATATCTAAAATCAATATTAAAATTTCTTTTAAATTCGTATCCTAATAAAAAACTCAAACTAAAATCATTTGAACCCTCGATACCATCTCTATAAAATTGGCGGTATTCTGTGTCAAATTGCTGTCCGAATTGGTTGGATTCATAGCTTATGTTTCCAGAGTTGAGATTAATGCCATAAAAAGCGCCTAAACCTACATTTAAGCCTCCAAGTGGGTAAACTTTATAGGAGGCTCCCACAATTAAATAGGAATAATCAAATCCAATTTCATACGTTTTCCCTGTTATATCTTCATATTTTACTTTTTCACCAGCTTTACGAAAAAGGAGTTCAGGTTGGATAGCAACACGGGTATCATAAAGTTTGAAATTGGCAAAAAATCCGGTTTCTATACCATAAACACCTTCACTTTTTAATGTATATTGTTGTAATGAATGGTCTCTTCCTGTAAGCATTTCAGGTAAGTTGCTTATTTTAGAGTGAATTGCTCCCAATTTAAGACCATAAGTAATCAATTCTACTTGTTGGGCATTCATAACCAAACTAAGAAGTAAAAAAGGAATCAATCTCATTTTTTATTTTTTTGACAAAAATATACAAAAACACTTATAAAAAATAAAAAAAAACTAATATGGGTGTTTTGTCATTATTGCTATTTTATGTTTAAATTTTCAATAGAATGAAAGCTTAGTTAATGAGTTTAAGTCGTAACATTTTATTTTTATTTCATTTCAATTTTTAAAACTTTAATTAGAAGATTAACACCTTCAATTGTAATAGCTAGTTTTGTGTGTTTAGATAAAAAAAACTGAAATTGGATTGGTTATTCTTTAAGTTTAAACTTTTTGTTTTAATTATTACTTCATAACTCCTGACTTTGAATATAAAAAATAGAGATATAAAATTATCCGTTCAGCGAGTATGATGACTTATAGCTTATGATTATAATTGACAATTATTGTTAATAACTTAAACCGTTAAAAGTATATTTTAATGGTGATATAATTTGAGTTTTTATATATTTGTTCGTTAGACAAAAAATTACATTTTTAGAATAAAAAACATGAGCGAAGAAATCAAGAAGGAAAATAATTATTCAGCAGATAGTATTCAGGCGTTAGAAGGAATGGAGCACGTAAGGATGCGTCCTTCCATGTATATTGGCGATGTAGGTGTTAGAGGTCTTCATCACTTAGTTTATGAGGTTGTTGATAACTCTATCGATGAGGCAATGGGAGGTCATTGTGATACGATTAGAGTCGATATAAATGAAGATGGATCGATATCTGTAGAAGATAATGGTCGTGGTATTCCAGTAGGGATGCATAAAAAAGAAGGAGTCTCCGCACTTGAGGTTGTAATGACTAAAATTGGTGCTGGGGGTAAATTTGACAAAGACTCTTATAAGGTCTCAGGAGGCTTACATGGTGTGGGGGTTTCCTGTGTGAATGCATTGTCTTCGCATTTAAGAGCTACCGTACACAGTAGTGATGGAAAGGTATATGAGCAAGAGTATGAAAGAGGGAAGGCTTTGTATCCTGTAAAACAAATTGGTGAAACGACTAAAAGAGGTACGATTGTTACTTTTTATCCAGATCCAACTATTTTTACACAAACCATTGAGTATTCTTACGATACTTTGTCTGCTCGTATGCGCGAATTGTCATTCTTGAATAAAGGAATTTCAATTACGTTTACTGATAAAAGGGAAACTGATAAAGATGGAAATTTCCTTTCGGAGTTATTTCATTCAACTGAAGGATTGAAAGAATATATTCGTTATCTTGATGGAAACCGTGAGCCTATTATTGCACACGTGATTTCAATGGATCACGAAAAAGGAGAGATTCCAGTGGAGGTAGCTTTGATTTATAACACAAGTTATAGTGAAAATATTTTTTCTTATGTAAACAATATTAATACGCACGAAGGAGGAACGCATTTACAAGGTTTTAGAAGTGGTTTAACACGAACGCTGAAGAAATATGCAGATGCTTCTGGAATGTTGGATAAATTAAAATTTGATATTGCTGGGGATGATTTTCGTGAGGGATTGACTGCTATTATTTCGGTAAAAGTAGCTGAACCGCAATTTGAAGGGCAAACCAAAACAAAATTAGGAAATAGAGAGGTAGTCTCGCCAGTAAGTCAAGCCGTAGGTGAGATGTTAGAGAATTATTTGGAAGAAAATCCAAATGATGCTCGTATCATCATTCAAAAAGTAATTTTGGCTGCTCAAGCCCGTCATGCGGCTAAGAAAGCGCGTGAAATGGTGCAACGTAAAACCGTAATGGGTGGTGGTGGATTGCCAGGAAAACTTTCTGATTGTTCTGAGCAAGATCCTGCAAAATGTGAAGTGTACCTTGTCGAGGGAGATTCGGCAGGTGGTACTGCTAAGCAAGGTCGTGACCGTAATTTTCAAGCAATTTTACCATTAAGAGGTAAAATTTTGAATGTGGAAAAAGCAATGCATCACAAGGTTTTTGAAAACGAAGAGATTCGAAATATTTTTACGGCTCTTGGTGTAACAATTGGTACAGAAGAAGATAGTAAAGCATTGAATATTTCAAAACTGCGTTATCATAAAGTAATTATTATGTGTGATGCCGATGTCGATGGTAGCCATATTTCTACTTTGATTTTGACATTCTTTTTTAGATTCATGAAAGAATTAATTGAAGAAGGACATGTTTATATTGCAGCTCCACCTTTATATTTAGTTAAAAAAGGAAATAAAAAAGAGTATGCATGGAATGATGAGCAACGTGATCAAGCCAATTTAAGAATGGGTGGAAGTGCAGGAATTCAACGTTATAAAGGTCTTGGAGAGATGAACGCGGAGCAATTGTGGGAAACGACAATGGATCCAAGTTTTAGAACGTTACGTCAAGTAACAATTGATAGTTTGGCTGAGGCGGATCGTGTGTTTTCTATGTTGATGGGTGATGAAGTACCACCTCGTAGAGAATTCATCGAAAAAAATGCAGTTTATGCAAATATTGATGCTTAATTTAGTATTTTAGACCAGTCGTTTTTTGAACGGCTGGTAAAATAACTAATTAACTGATTAAACTGTTTAATATGAAAGTGTCAATAATAGGTGCAGGTAATGTAGGTGCAACTTGTGCGGATGTAATTTCTTATAGAGGAATAGCAAGTGAAGTAGTGTTATTAGATATCAAAGAAGGTTTCGCTGAAGGGAAAGCTTTAGATATCATGCAATGTGCTACAAATACTGGTTTTAATACAACTGTTTCAGGGGTGACTAATGATTATTCAAAAACGGCTAATAGTAATGTAGTAGTAGTAACTTCTGGGATTCCAAGAAAACCAGGAATGACTCGTGAAGAACTAATTGGGATTAATGCTGGAATCGTTAAGTCAGTTGTTCAAAGTGTTTTGGAATTTTCGCCTAATGCTATTTTTGTCATTGTTTCCAATCCTATGGATACAATGACTTATTTAACTTTGAAATCAACAGGATTGCCTAAAAACAGGATTATTGGAATGGGTGGAGCTTTAGATAGTTCTCGTTTTAGAACGTATTTAAGTCTGGCTCTTGATAAACCAGTAAATGATGTTTCAGCAATGGTTATTGGTGGGCATGGTGATACTACAATGATTCCTTTGACTCGCTTAGCTTCTTATAATGGAATTCCAGTTACCCAATTCTTATCTGATGAGGTTTTAGAGAAAGTAGCTGCCAGTACAATGGTTGGTGGTGCTACACTTACAGGGTTGTTAGGGACTTCAGCATGGTATGCACCAGGAGCTTCAGTTGCTTTTTTAGTAGATAGCATATTAAATAATCAAAGAAAAATGATTGCTTGTTCTGTTTATGTAGAAGGAGAGTACGGACAAAACGATATTTGTATAGGCGTTCCTTGTATTATAGGAGAGAATGGAGTCGAAGAAATTTTAGATATTGAGTTAAATGATCAAGAAAAAGCGTTATTTGCGAAGAGTGCTGATGCTGTTCGACAGATGAATGATGCCTTAAAATCGATTTTAAAATAATAAAAATACCGAATAAAAGTAAAGACTGCACTTTTGCAGTCTTTTTTTTGAGATTAATTAACAAATAAATTGGTTAATCTTTACCAGAATTATATATTTGCTCGGTTTATAAAAACAATACAATTATTGTTTTTCATTTTTTTATATAAAAAAATAAAGATTAGAATTGTGTTTGAGATTTTAAATAAAAATAATATAAATAACAAAATAATTAATTTTTAGTAATAATGCAGAATAAAGGACTTATTAAATTTTTCGCAATTCTATTTGCATTGGTGAGTATTTACCAACTCTCTTTCACATTTGTTTCCAGTTCCATCAAAAATGATGCAAAAGCTTTTGCAAATGGAAATCCTGATAAAGAATTAAAATATTTGGATTCTATCGGTAAAGAAAAAGTTTTTAACTTAGGATTTGCTGATTTTACTTTTGATGAGGTAAAAGACAAACAAATCAATAAAGGTCTAGACCTAGAAGGTGGTATCAATGTGATATTGCAAATTTCAGTGAAAGACATTTTAAAAGGATTATCAAATAATTCTAAAAATCCAGTGTTCAATAAATCATTGGCAGATGCTACGGTTAACCAAAAAGGAAATCAAACATACATTGATGCTTTTTTTGATGCTTTTGCAGCAAATTCAAAAGGAACGGTAAAATTAGCCTCTCCTGAAATTTTTGCAAACCGTTCTTTACAAGGTGAAGGTGGTGTTGATTTTCAAATGTCAGATGCTGAGGTTCAAAAAGTAATCAAAAGAAAAGTTGATGAGTCAGTTGAAAGTGCTTTTGGAGTACTAAGAAAACGTATTGATAAATTTGGTGTAACACAACCTAATATTCAAAAATTAGGAGAATCTGGACGTATCTTGGTTGAGTTACCAGGTGCTAAAGATGTCGATAGAATTAAAAAATTATTACAAAGTACGGCTCAATTAGAGTTTTGGGAAACGTATAAAATTGATGAGTTAGGTAATTTTTTAATGGCAGCTAATGAATCATTGAAAAAAACTGAAATCAATAAGGTTGAGACTAAAGCAGTTGTTAAAGATTCCTTGAGTGCTTTACTAACAGATACTAAAGACTCAGCTGCAACTAAAAAAGGAAACAATCCTTTATTTGATAAAATGTTATCGCAAGGTGGTGGTCCAGTTTTAGGTTTGTTTGCTCCAAAAGATACAGCTGTTGTTAATACTTATTTGAAAAGAGCTGATATTAGAATATTGTTAGCTTCAGATCAACGTTACGCAAAATTTGTTTGGGGTAAATTAACTACAATCAAAGATGATAAAAATAAAAGTATTGATGCAGTAGAATTATATGCATTAAAAGGAAATAGAGATAATATTGCTGCGATGAGTGGTGGTGTTGTTACTGATGCTAAAGATTCTTTTGATCAATTAGGAAAACCATCTGTTTCTATGCAAATGAATGGCCAAGGTGCTAAAGCTTGGGAAGAATTAACTGGTAGAGCTTTTACTCAAAAAAGCAACATTGCTATTGTTTTGGATGATGTAGTTTATTCTGCTCCAGGAGTTTCAAGTGGTCCAATTGCCGGAGGAAGATCTGAAATTTCAGGTACATTTGATGTGACTGAAACTAAAGATTTAGCAAACGTTTTAAGAGCAGGTAAATTACCAGCTGCTGCTGATATTGTTCAATCTGAAGTAGTAGGACCATCCTTAGGTCAAGAGGCTATTGATAATGGAACAACTTCTGCTATTGTAGGGATGCTTCTTGTTTCATTATGGATGATGGTGTATTATGGTAAAGCAGGTTGGTATTCTAATATTGCTTTGGCGGTTAACTTACTATTCTTATTTGGAATTTTGGCAAGTTTAGGTGCGGTACTTACATTGCCTGGTATTGCAGGGATTGTTTTAACAATGGGTACGGCTGTTGATGCGAATATCATTATTTATGAAAGAGCAAAAGAAGAATTGCGAGAAGGTAAATCGCTAGAAGAAGCCATTAAAACTTCTTATAGCTGGACTGGTGCAATGTCATCTATTACGGATGCTAACGTAACACATATCTTAACTGGAGCTGTTTTATTTATATTTGGTTCAGGACCAATCAAAGGTTTTGCTACTACATTATTAATTGGTATTGCAACATCTTTGTTTACTTCAATTTTCATCGCAAGAATCTTCTTGGATAGAAATTTAAGAACTAAAAATGATTTAACTTTCGTTACTAAGTTTTCTGAAAAAATATTCAACAATTTTAATTTTGATTTCTTAGGAAAGAAAAAATTTGCTTACATCTTTTCTGCAATAGTAGTAATTGTAAGTGTTGTATCATTATCAACTAACGGATTAGATCAAGGTGTTGACTTTGTAGGAGGAAGAACATTCCAAATTCGTTTTGACAAACCAATCGAAGCAGAAGTAGTTAAACAAGAATTATCAGGCGTATTTGGAAGTGCTGAAGCTAAAGTTTTTGGTAGTGATAATCAATTGAAAGTTACTACAAAATACAAAGTAAAAGAACACGGAATTGCTGCTGATGAAGAAGTGAATAAACTTTTGTTTGAAACTTTGAAACATCATTATGCTTCTGGATTAACTTATGATAAGTTTATTAACGCTTATGATGGTAAAAACATTGGAGTTCTACAAGCATCAAAAGTTGGACCAACAGTTGCAGAGGATATTAAAACAAATGCTTACTGGGCAGTTTTAGGAGCTATGGGATTAGTGTTCTTATATTTAATGATTAGTTTTAGAAAATGGCAATATAGTTTAGGTGCTATTGTTGCGGTTGCACATGACGTAATCTTTGTATTAGGAATTTATTCATTGTGTTATAAATTCATGCCTTTTGGGATGGAAATTGACCAACACTTTATCGCTGCTATATTAACGGTTATTGGATACTCTATGAATGATACTGTAATTGTATTTGACAGGGTTCGTGAATTTTTAGCAGGGAAAACCAAAGGTAACTTTGCTGAGATTGTAAATCAATCTATTAATACAACAATGTCAAGAACAATCAATACGTCATTAACAATGATTGTAGTATTGTTGATTATGTTTGTATTTGGTGGAGAGTCTATTAGAGGATTTATCTTCGCTATGCTTGTAGGTATCGTTGTTGGGACGTATTCTTCATTGTTTATCGCAACTCCAGTATTGGTTGATACGATTTCTAGAGAAGATAAATTACAAGTTGAAAAACAACATGAAGGAGCTTAATTTTATTAGGTTTACTATATCAAAGACTCAACTTTATAGTTGGGTCTTTTTTTTATCTGGTTTTTAATTTTATATAGTATATGTAATGAATTGTAAATACCTTTTTTGTGCATTGTTTTTTATGTTCAATTTTTTATTAAGCTATTCTCAAGTTGTTAATCATCAGTTTAATGTCGGATTGAAGTCAGGGGTAGGGAAGGAGTTTGAAAATTCAAATTATTCCTTTACTAATAAATATTATAAAATTGAGATTGATTATTTATTGAAAAAATATACGAGTATATCGTTTGAGATAGTGGTTCAGCCAGAGATAAACTTTGGTACACATCAATTACTTAATTTTTATTTTGTACAGCCTGAAGAAGCTGATTATGAAGCTAAAAGAGCTGAATTTACACAATTAAAAAATTTTAACCAATACATATTAAATGTTGGTTTTTTGGCTAGAAAAAAGCTTTTTAAACAACTTACTATTTTTGCATTAGCAAGTGTTGGTCCCATGATTTCAGATGTTGAAACAGAACGGTTGTCTAAAGGTTTTGCGTTTTCAGATGTGTTTACTTTAGGGTTGTCCTATAGTTTTAAACGAATACGTTTAGATATTAGTCCATCTGTTAGACATGTCTCTAATGCGGGTTTACAGTATTCTAATGCAGGTTTTAATACTAAAAATATTGAATTTGGATTGGTTCACGAATTTTAAACCATCGATCTAAAATAACTATATTGACTCTGTTCCGCGGTTTTTTTAGGTTTATAATTGGAGATAGTCGTTAGAAATAGTAATTCGCAATGAAGTTTTATTTATTTAAAAAAGCGAAGAGAGTATTCATTTTTTGAATACCCTCTTCGCTTTTTATAGTTAAATTTTATAACAATTGTAATGTTTAAATGTCAATTATATTTTAATAGGTTTGTCAGCTGTAAAAATAAAATAAAAACCAATCATGATAAACGGAATACTCAGCCACTGACCTGTAGACAATAAACCTAAGGCACTTTCAAAACCACCTTGACTTTCTTTTACATATTCAACAATGAAGCGAATAGTCCATAACAAAACTAAAAACATTCCAAATAGGTAGCCACGTTTGTTTCTAGCGTCTGTCTTCCAATATAAAAAGTACAATAGGGCAAATACAAAAATGTAGCAAAAAGCTTCGTATAGTTGCGCAGGATGTTTTAAAGGTACTTGTTGTAGTAAGGCAGCAAATTTTGGATTAGTAGCAATAGCACTATATGCTTCAGTAGGGTTAGCAATATTTGTTAAAGAAACAGCTTCTCTAGGTGAAAAATGATCTCTTATAAACTGAATTCCGAAAATAGAATCGGTTTGTTTACCAACGATTTCAGAGTTAAAAAAATTACCTAAACGAACAAAGATGGCACCGCTAGCAACGGCAATAACAACTCGATCTAAAATCCATAATAATGGTTTTTTGATTACGGTTTTACTATAATAATACATGGCTACAATAATGGATATCGCTGCTCCATGACTGGCCAATCCTTGGTATCCTGTAAATTCAAACTGTGGTGTAAAGCGGAATGGTAAAAATATTTCTAATAAATGATTGCGAAAATATTCCCAATCGTAAAATAAAACGTGTCCTAGTCTCGCACCAATTAAAGTAGCTAAAACAGTCCAAACGAATAAAGAATCTAAATTTTCAATGGATTCGTTTTCGCGTTCATATATTTTTTTCATGATGTACCATCCTAGTCCAAAAGCAATTACGAACATAAGGCTGTAGAAACGAATAATAAAAAATCCTAAATCAATACCTTCTGATGGGTTCCATACGATGTTTAAAGCGTGTGTCATTATCTATATATTTGGCGTAAAAATACAGTTTTTGTTGCTAGTATCAATATTAAATTGCTGTTATGACTGTTTCTTAAGAACAGTTTAACAATCTGTAAATTGAATAATTAGTACTTGCATTTTTTAGGAGGAACAGGGTCATAACCCGTTTTCCCCCATGGATGGCAACTTAAAATCCTTTTTACACCTAAATAACCACCACGAAAAAGACCGTGAATTTGTAAAGCCTCAATCATATAGGAGGAACAAGTAGGTTCAAATCGACAAGCGGCAGGAGTAAATGGAGATATTGCCACTTGATAAAACCGAACAAGAACTATGAATGGCGTGGTAATTTTCATTTTGATAGTCTTTGGAAAAAAAACAGGTTCGCTTTGTGTACCAAATGCGAACCTGAATCTAAATTATATAGAAAAGCTAGTGCCTTCTTTACTGTCTTTTAGTTGGATTCCAATTGCTAGTAATTGGTCTCTAATTTGGTCAGATAAAGCAAAATTCTTATCTGCTCGCGCTTGATTACGCATTTCGATTAAGAGTTTTACAGTGCCTTCTAATTTATCGTTAGAACCATCTCC
>NZ_JBAWDL010000203.1:0-18658 GCF_049590715.1 Flavobacterium sp. | reverse complement strand
ACTTTGTACAAGTAGATGGTGTGATCACGCAAGAAGCGATTGACCAATTGAAAGAAGGAGTCGAAATTGGGTTTGACGGTGGAAAATACAGAACCAAAAAATGCGATGCTAGACTGGTTACAGAAATCCCTGATTTTGGTCCAAGAGGGAAAAAGATTCGTGACGAACGTCATGGTCCTACGACCTGGGCATCAATAACGGTCAATGAAGGAAAGTTTAGACAAGTTCGTAAAATGACTGCTGCGGTTGGGTTTCCTACGCTACGATTGGTACGCGTTAGAATAGGAAACGTACATTTGAACCATTTAAAAGCAGGTGAAGTTATTGAGATTCCAAATTTTTAAATTCCGAATTCCAAAACGGATAAAAGTTATGAGATATAGGTTAAGAGTTATGTGTAAGTTCGAAAAATACTTAGCTTATAGCATTATAACTCCTAACTAGAAATATAAAAACTCTTTACCCATAACAAATAACCTATAACTCAAACAATAAAAATGTTAAACATCGTATTAATAGAACCCGAAATACCAAATAACACTGGAAATATAGGTCGGCTGTGTGTAGGAACAGAGAGTCGATTGCATTTAATTCATCCTTTTGGGTTTGTGATTAATGATAAAAACTTGAAGCGTTCAGGGTTGGATTATTGGGTACACCTTGATGTAACCGAATACCAGAACGTAGCCGAATGGAAAGCACAGATTCCAGATCTATCAAGGGTTTTCTTGATGAGTTCACATGCAGAAAAGTCCTATTTAGAAACAGCGTTTCAAGACGGTGATTGGTTGGTTTTTGGGAAAGAAAGTAAGGGCTTAAGTCCAGAAGTATTAGCTCAGTTTGAACATCATTTGACGATTCCAATGTCAGATAAAATCAGGAGCTTTAATATTGCAAATTCAGTAGCATTTGTGATAGGAGAGGCCAAAAGACAGATCGGTTTGTAGTGGTTTTTCTTTGAATAAAATTAATAGCTAATTATCTTAGAAGAAAAGAAGTTAGATAGAATTTTACAGATTAGAATATTATGAACTGCACCATTGTAGCTTTTTGCTGAGATACTAACCTGTAAAACCTATGTTATTGAGCAATAATCCCAATGTAACGCTCTAAGCTTTCTTTCTCGATTTGAGCAATAAATAATAAGAAATCTTCTTTTTTGTTATTGGTTTGTGCTGTTTCTAGCGATTGGTAATACTGCATTCTAGTGTCATAATCCCCTTTGATATTTGCAATGACATAACCGTGTTGCAACAAAATTAAATTCATAACTAAACGAGATGTTCTCCCATTACCATCAATAAAAGGATGAATAGTTACTAGTCGTTCGTGCATTTCGGCCGCTAGAACAATAGGATGTAGACTGTTTTTGTGGGTTTCATACCAAATAAAATAATCTTCCATATCCTTAGCAACCATATACGGTTGTGAAGGCATATAACTACTCCCTTTTATCATTACTTGTACTTTGCGGTAATGACCTGCATCTTCAGGATGAATACCTCTTAAAATTAAGTTATGAATAGACAATACTTCACGCTCATTAAGAGTTGTGCTTTTTTCCATTAAATGCTTAATATAAGCAATTGCTTCTTGATGATTAATAGCTTCAAGGTGTTCTCGCATGCTTTTACCAGAAATTGTCAAACCTTCATTAATGACTAAATCAGTCTCCCGTAAGGTGAGGGTATTGCCTTCTATTCGGTTACTCTCAAAAGTATATTCTAATTCCAGTGCTTGTGCAATCCTATAGCTATCAAACTGACGGAATTTATCTAGTTTAATCTTCAATAGATCAATTTCATCTAAAAGTTTTTCTAAGGCTTTTGATATTTTTTGATTAGGAATTGTTGTTCTAATATATTTTAATTCATCTTCAGCCTCTTTTAGGGCTTTGAGAGCAAAAGTTTCTTCTCCAATTTCATAGAGGATTTTCTCTTTTAGCCAAGCAATCATCAAAGTCTCATAATTTATTTCAAGAATCATGGCTAATTTGATAATTTGTTCTTTGGTGGGTTTGCGTGCTCCGCTTTCAAACTTACTTACTAAAGCTTGGTCAATACCTATCAGTTGAGCTAATTCTCTTGTTTTTAGCCCTTTTGATTCACGTGCATTTTTCAGTAAGGTTTTCATAATAAAATATGTTTCATATTGTCTTGACAAATTTAGTCATAATTTTTTATATAAAAAAATAACCGCAAAGAAAACGGTGTAGCACAAGATTTACGAAGTAATTATATAAAAACGTATTCTATTTTGGGCAAGTTAATCCTGTGATTCTCTATCAAAAGCAAAGCGAATTGTGCTCTTTTAAAAACCAATGTGTTAAAAAAAAGTGATAATCTGTAAAACTGTGGACTAAATTTAAAAAGCTTTTTTGATACGATCTAAATCACGTTTGGTATCTTGTTCTTTTAAAGATTCACGTTTATCGTAGGTTTTTTTACCACGACAAAGCCCAATTTCGAGTTTAGCCATGCCTTTTTCATTAGTGAATAATTTCAAAGGAACAATAGTCAATCCTTTGGCTTGGACAGAACGCGATAAGCTTTTTAACTCTCTTTTGTTAAGTAAGAGTTTGCGTTCGCTTCTCGCTTTATGGTTAAATTGATTTCCAAAAGTATATTCTTCAATATAAGTATTGATAGCAAATAGCTCAAGGCCACTAAATTCACAAAAACTTTCCGTGATATTGGCTTTACCTAAACGAATGGATTTGATTTCAGTTCCTGCTAAAACAATTCCAGCAGTAAATTTTTCGATTATTTCATAATCAAAACGCGCTCTCTTATTAAGTATGTTGACTGTTTTTAGCATAGGATTGCAAATGTAGGAACAATTACGAAAACTCCACAACTTTTTAAGGAAATTGACATAAATTTGTAAAATGGAAAATAATACTTCAAAAGACCCACTTCACGGAATTACCTTAAAAACGATATTGGAACAGTTAGAAAAGTTTTATGGTTTTGATACTTTAAGTGAATTAATCAAAATAAAATGTTTTAAAGATAACCCAAGTGTAAAATCAAGTCTTACTTTTTTAAGAAAAACCGATTGGGCTCGAAAAAAAGTAGAAGACTTATATATTAAAACACTGCCAAAATTCTAACTTATAAAATTTCAATCGTGAAACAGGAGTTGAAAGTTTCTTTAGGACTCAAAATTTGAATCCCTTCTTTTTCAAAAAGATTCCCATTACTCTCTATTGTGTCTGAATATCCAAACCATGGTTCAATACAAATAAAAGGAGCATTTACCATCGTCCATATTCCAAGATGAGGGAAATCATCAAATTGTACTTTAAGCAGTGGTTTTTTATTTTCTAAAATTGTCAAATAATTGGATTGTAATGATTTGAATATTAAAGCATCATTTTCAAATAATTGATAGTTTAGAGCAACTACATTTTGATTTGTTTTTAATAATGCTTTGTTATCTGTGATTAGGTTATTTTCTATTAGATTATATTCTAAAAGTTCTTCTTTTTCAAATTGAATACTATAGTTTTCAAAATTTTTAATCAACGCAAAAGCAGGATGTGCTCCAACCGAGAACGGCATTTTTGTATCATTTTTATTTATAATTTTATAACTAATATGGAGTTTGTTTTCTTCAAGAGTATAAATGATTTGGAACTCAAATTCAAAAGGATATTTCCCCAAAGTCTCTTTATTGGACTGAATTGAAAAAGTAGCGCTATTATCCGATTTATGAATCAATTCAAATTCCATTTCTCTAGCAAATCCATGTCTAGATAACGAATAGGAATTTCCTTCGTAATTAAAAGTATTGTTGTTTAATGTTCCTACAATAGGAAATAGAACAGGGGAGTGTTTGCCCCAAAAAGTTGGATTTCCTTCCCAAATGTATTCCTTCCCACTGTTGTTTGTTAATGAATTTAATTCGGCACCAAGCTGGTTTATTTGTGCCGTAAGGTGGTTGTTATTTAGTATTGTTTTCAAAAGGTAGCGGTTTGATATTCTAAAAAAACATTAAAAATAACCTAAAATACCGTTATCATGATAAAATTAGGTTATCAGTACGTTTTTTTTTCATTAATTTGTTTTTTAAAGTAAAATATATGAAAAAAAATCGATGTAAAGGAATTCTCCAACTGTCTTTATTATTGGTGGTTTCTTTAATTTGGTCACAAGAAACACCCGTTGCTAGTTTTATTTCAAAATACAATTATAATGAAGCTTTTGGATCATTTTTTTATAATAATAATGGTTCATCAACACGTTCCGCAAGTGGACAACCTGGTGCAGAATATTGGCAGAATCGAGCAGATTATCAATTAACCGCAAATTTGAATCCTCATAAAAATGAAATTTCAGGAACAGCTGTGATTAGTTATACCAATAATAGTCCTGACAAATTATCATTTTTATGGCTTAATTTAGATCAAAATTTATTTAAAGAAGATTCTAGAGGAAGTGCAATTGTTCCTTTGACAGGTAGTCGTAATGGTTCAAAAGGTCAAGTTTTTGATGGAGGTCATAAAATTAAATCGGTTAAAGTTGTTTCTGGTTCGAAAGCAAAACTATTGGAAACCGACGTAAAGTATTTGATCACAGATACTAGAATGCAAGTATACTTACCATCAGAGTTAAAAGCCAAAGGGGATTCAGTGAAATTAAAAATTGACTTCTCTTATATTTCTCCAAATGAAGGTTCAGATAGAACGGGAGTTCTAGAAACTAAAAACGGAAGAATATTTACCATCGCGCAATGGTATCCCCGTATGTGTGTGTATGATGATGTCAAAGGATGGAATACAAATCCTTATTTAGGTGCATCAGAGTTTTATTTAGAATATGGAGATTTTGAGGTAAGTATTACAGCTCCAGCAAATCATTTTGTAGTTTGTTCTGGTGAATTAACGAATCCAAATTCAGTTTATTCAACAGTGGAACAAGCAAGAATGGCAAAAGCAAAACAAAGTGATTCAACTGTTTTTATTCGTACTGCAGATGAAGTAGAAGCTGCGGTCAAAGTACCTGTGACTACTACAAAAACATGGCATTTTTTACTCAAAAATGCGCGTGATGTTTCTTGGGCATCCTCTGCAGCTTTTATTGTAGATGCAGCCAAAATCAATTTGCCAAGTGGCAAAAAATCTTTGGCCATTTCTACTTACCCTGTTGAAAGTTCTGGAATGCTAGCATGGGGAAGAGCTACTGAGTATACTAAAGGAGCCATCGAAAACTATTCTAAAAGATGGTTTGAATTTCCTTATCCTAATGCGATTAATGTGGCAGGAAATGAAGGTGGTATGGAATATCCAGGAATTGTTTTTTGCAATTGGGAGTCTAAAGGAAAACGCCTTTGGGGAGTAACGGATCATGAATTTGGACATACTTGGTTTCCTATGATTGTAGGATCTAACGAACGTTTATTTGGGTGGATGGACGAAGGTTTGAATACCTTTATCAACTCCTTAAGTGATGTTGATTTTAATAATGGGGAATATAAAGAAGCTGTTGAAGATTTACACAATAAATCAAGTGAATATACGAGCGATAACTTAGAACCTGTGATGACTTCTCCAGATAATATGAAAGAAGCACACATTGGAACTTTATGTTATTCTAAACCAGGATCAGCATTAGTAATTTTGAGAGAACAAATTTTAGGACCAGAGCGATTTGATTTGGCTTTCCGTACTTATATAGAACGTTGGGCATATAAACACCCTAGACCTGATGATTTCTTTAGAACGATGGAAAATGTTTCAGGAGAAGATTTAAGTTGGTTTTGGAGAGGTTGGTTTTTGAACAACTGGAAATTTGATCAAGGAATTTCAGGAATAAAATATGTAAAAAATGATCCTAAAAATGGAGTCGTTATTACAATCGAAAATTTAGACAAAATGGTATTGCCTATTATTTTAGAGGTTAAAACTAAATCGGGTAAAACAAGTCGTGTAAATCTACCCGTTGAAGTATGGCAAAGAAATACATCATGGTCTTTCAAACAAAATACTACGGAGGAAATTGAAAGTGTCACTTTAGATCCTGACCATGTTTTTCCTGATAATGATGATCGTAATAATGTTTGGACACTTGCTAGCGGAACGATTGAGAAAGATATTATTTTGGATGGTTATTTAGGAACGTATTCAAATTCAAAAATGCCAATTAAGATTGTGCTTACTGAAAAGTTTAATATTATGAATGTTGCAATTACAGGTTATCCAGAGTTTTCAGTAGTAAATATTGGAAAAAATCTTTTTGAGTCACAAAGTGCAGGACTTAAGTTTCAATTTAATGAAAAACTATCTGGCTTTGAAATGCTTTTAAATGATGGTCAAAAAATTCCGTTTACAAGGAATAAATAGGCCTTATTTAAGACAAAAAAGCTATTACAAAATTATAATTAATCTATTCAAATCTGCGTGTTGCTTTCCACGCAGATTCAATAGATTGTAGAAATATATAGCTGTATATTACTAGGTTTTCTTTACGTATTGAGTAATGATTACAATGGTTTGTCCATCAACTTTTCCTTCTATATATTCAGCGTTTTCATGGTCAAGACGGATATTGCGAACTGCTGTTCCTTGTTTAGCCACCATGCTTGATCCCTTCACTTTTAAATCTTTGATCAAAACTACTGAATCACCATGTTCTAGGATTACTCCATTGCTGTCACGGTGAATAATTTTGTTTTCATCATCATCTCCTTCTCCTGTAGCTTGAGCCCATGCTAAGGTATCTTCATCAAAATACATTTGTTCTAATAATTCCTGTGGCCATCCTGCTGATCGCAAGCGGCTCAACATTCTCCAAGATACTACTTGCACTGGAATGTGTTCACTCCACATACTATCATTCAAGCACCTCCAATGGTTTAAATCTTCATTCCCTGCGGTTTCGATTTGATCTATACAGGTGCCACAAGCATAAATACTTTCATCAAGACCTCCTTTTTGTGTAGGTAATACGGTATAAACTTTTAAATTTTCGGTTGCGGCGCATAATTCGCATTGAGACCCACTGCGTTTGTTTAATTCTCTATCTATACTCATTGTTAAATTTTATTTTTGGGCTAAAATACGTTTATTCTTGACGTATTGCAAGGAGGGGGTAATTTGTATATCGTGGTTTTACTATTGTTGAGATGCATTGCAATGTAGGTGTACAGCAATGCTAGATTTGCTGCATAATTTTAATTAGAAATAAAAACGCAAATTATAGCCCCGATGGAAGTGAAAATCCTTTTCCTTTTTTCTTTAAAAAGGAAAAGATTGTAACGTACAGCGGGAGGGATTGTTTTTATGACCGAGATCGTGTGCTCCTGTATATGGATATAAATCAAAAAAGCCATTTGAAAGTTTCCCTTCAAATGGCTTTTGGAATTAAAAATAGTTTTGGAATATTAGAATTGTAATGCCACTTCTAGTTCAAATTCGTCAGAAATAGCTTTGTCTCCTAGGTTGTCAAAGAAACTTCCTGAACCGTATTTGATATCGTATTTTGTTCTGTTAACATTGAATTTAGTTGTAGCAGAATTTCCTTTAACAGCTAAATCAAAAGTTACTGGATTTGTTTTTCCTTTGATGGTTAAATCTGCCGTTACTGTATAAATACCAGTAGATTTAGTTGCTACTTTTTTGAAAACTAAAGTAGATGTAGGGAATTTATCTGTTCCAAAGAAATCTTCAGACTTCAGGTGACCGTTAAGTTTTCCTAGGTATTCCCCCGTTAAATCAGTAGCGGTTAATGAGGTCATATCAACAGTGAAAGTTCCACCCACTAATTTATTTGTTTTGAAAGTTAATTGCCCTTCTTTGAAATTTACGACACCATTGTGTTTTCCTGTTACTTTTTTACCCACCCAGTTGATGTTACTTTTTGAAACGTCAATTTTTTTAGATTGTGCTGATACAGCTACTGAAGAGAAAGCAACGACTAATGCTAATGCGATTGTTTTTAAATTTTTCATTTTTTTTGTTTTAGAATTTAATGTGATTGATATTTAAAGTGTTAAGAATAATTCTTCATTTGATTTTCGTACTTTCTTGTAATGTTGTGTAGCGTCTTCACTATGTCTGTAGCCTAGTGTGGCAATTAAACTTGCGTTTAGGTTTAATTTGTCTAAACCTAAAATTTCGTTTACTTGAGCAGGAACAAATCCTTCCATTGGTGTAACATCAATTTTAAGTTCCGCTGCAGCATTTAGTAAATTGCCCATAGCAAGATAAGTTTGTTTTGAGGCCCAAATGTTACTTGACTCAGAACTTAAGGTTAAGATTTTAGATTTCATAAAATCAGAATAACCAGCCATTGATTCTAAAGGGATTTCTCTAGTAATACTAATGTTTGTTAGGTAATTGTCTATTTCCGTTTCGGTCACCGTAGTCATGTTTGCAAAAATAATTAAGTGGGAAGCATCAACGATTTGAGATTGTCCCCATGCAGCAGTTTTAATTTTTGCTCTTAGTTCTGGATTTTCAATAATTACTATTTTGTAAGGTTGTAATCCATAAGATGAAGAACTTAATCGGATAGCTTCTTTTAAAGTATTTAAGTCCTCGGTAGAGATTTTTTTTGAAGCATCAAATTTTTTTGTTGCGTATCTCCAGTTTTGATTGTCTATAAATGTATTCATGATTTATTTCTGTATTTTTCTAATAATTCGTTTAATAGTTTTAATTCTTCAGAGGTTAATTTTTTTGCAAAAACGTTTTCGTGTTCTACTACTTTTGAGTCTAATTCGGCTAGTACATCTAGTCCTTTTTGCGTAATTTGTACTTCTATTTTTCGTCTGTTATCGGGACATACCTTTCGTGTAACTAACTCTTTTAGTAATAATTTATCTACTAATCTAGTGGTGTTACTTGTCTTAGCGATCATACGTTCTTGAATAATACACATATTAGCAGGAATTCCTTTTTGACCTCTTAAAATACGCAATACATTGTATTGTTCGCCCGAAAGGTCATAGGGTTTTAGTATTTCGCTAAATTGTTCTACTATCAGTTTTTCTGTATACATGATATTTAATATCACTCTTGTAGAGTCATTTAAATTACCTTTTGTTTTTGTTACTTCTTCAATTTTCATGACCAATTGATTTTATTTGTTGGTACAAATGTAACACTTTTTTTATTTGTATATACAAATTTATGATTTTTTTAGTAGTTTAAGTTTATTTTTAAACTTAATAGTGGTGTTTTTGAGTTGATTAGTTTGCCTATTTACCTATTTGAATAATTGCTAAGTGATACCGTATTTTGTTGGGATTTTTTAATTAAACAATTATTAATTTTGTTAAAAACAAGTATATTTAACTCATTGTTTACAGAGGGATAATTATGATTTTATATTAAAGAAAATGAAAAATAACAAACATACCTACGCAGAATTATTCAAACAAATACAGGAGCAGAACAGCTTGTAAAACAATTGATTAGGTAGTAGGAAGTTTTAAAATCTACAATTTTTACAGAAAACAGCAAAGAAATTCGCTCACCAAAGAGCAACTTAATTTTGGGATAAATTGAAAAAGATTTAGCGCTTTGACAGAAAAAAATGATGACATAGTTTCTATCCTTGATGAAAATATGAATGTCATTTTTACAACGTTATCTTCTAGGAAATAATAGGAAAATTATTAACTTTAATAATGTTCATCCAAATTCTCTTGAATATGTTAAGGAGAAATACCGAGAATGCATTTCAAAACCTAATACTGCTATACCTGTTTTTGTTAGAAGTAAACCATAAGAAAAGACATTCTGTTTGGTTGCAAGGAACAGTTAGTAATAAACTTAATGATAAAGATATCAAGGGTATTGTTGTCAATCTTAGAGATGTAACGGAGAAAATTAATGCAAATAGAAAATTAGAGAAATTCAATTGATTATATCTCTCTCAAATTCAAGTAACAAATACGATTTTTAGATTGCGTGTTGAAATAAATTTTAATTTATACTTAGGTGTATTTTTTAGTAATTTATATTTTTGAATTATGAACAATAGTATTGATGATGTCATTCTTATCAAGGACTCCTGATTGCCTCCAAAGTTGCACTCCTTTTTGAAATAAAATCATCGTAGGAACACCACGAATATTATAAAGAGTAGCGATACTAGGATTTTTATCTACATCAATTTTTACAATTGCTATTTGATCCCCTAAGGTGTCCTTAACTTGTTTTAAAATAGGAGCCAGTGTTTTGCAAGGGCCACACCATGTAGCAAAAAAATCTACCAGAACAGGTTTGTCAGAATTTATTATTGTGTCGAAATTAGCATTCATCTGTTAGTTTTTTAAAAGTTTATATAGGGGTTTTCTATATTCATTTTTTACTCATTTTGGCATTTTACTTGGGCAAATAAAATCAGTTTTAGGTAGATTTGTTTTTGCAATTGCAGCAAAACC
The DNA here is from genome assembly GCF_049590715.1 of Flavobacterium sp. GTDB lineage: Bacteria > Bacteroidota > Bacteroidia > Flavobacteriales > Flavobacteriaceae > Flavobacterium. The sequence continues at coordinate 8,266 of NZ_JBAWDL010000203.1, read as the reverse complement.
ACCAGCAATTTCAGTAAAATTTCTAAAGCCTCTAGCTTGCAAAATCGAAGCAGCAATCATACTACGATACCCGCCACCACAATGCATATAAAAATGTTCTTTTGGGTCAATAGTTTCAATCCAATCATTGATATTGGCTAATGGTTTAAGATAAGCATCTTCTAAATGTTCTGCTTGGTATTCATTCTCTTTCCTGATGTCAAGCACTTTGCTGTCGCCTATTTTCACTTCTTTTTCAAAAGTAGCTGCGGTAATTCTGTTTACTGTATCAATTTCTTTTTCAGATTGCCTCCAAGCTTCAAAACCACCTTCTAAAAAACCTAATAAATGATCAAATCCTACACGACTTAATCGGGTTACGGTTTCTTCTTCTTGACCTTTATTTGTAATTAACACAATAGGTTGTTTTACATCACCAATTAATTGACCTACCCAAAGTGCAAAAGGACCATCGATCCCAATGTTTATTGATTGCGGAATATGTCCTTCAGCAAATGCTTGACTATCGCGACTATCTAGAATCAATGCACCAGTATCTTTTATAATAGCTTCAAAGTCCGAAACTTTTATAGCTTGCATTCCATTGTTTAAAACACTTTCAAAACTTTCGTATCCTTCTTTGTTCATTGCTACATTCATTTTAAAATAAGCTGGAGGGGGTAATAAACCTTCGGTAACTTCTTTTATGAATTCTGCTTCTGTCATGTTGGCCCGTAAAGCATAATTAGTCTCTTTTTGATTACCAATGGTCGAAACAGTCTCTTTACTCATATTCTTTCCACAAGCGCTTCCTGCTCCATGTGCAGGATATACAATCACATCATCTGGCAAGGTCATGATTTTATCTCGTAGCGAATGAAATAATAGACCTGCTAATTGCTCTTGTGTCATCGAAGCTGTTTTTTGAGCTAAATCGGGTCTTCCAACATCGCCTATAAATAGGGTGTCACCAGAGAAAATGGCATATTCTTTTCCGTTTTTATCTAATAGTAAATACGTAGTACTTTCCATAGTATGTCCTGGTGTGTGCAATACTTTTAGGGTAATGTCTCCTAGTTTAAATTCTTGGCTATCGGTAGCAATGATAGCCTTAAAATCAGGATTCGCATTGGGGCCATAGATGATAGGAGCTCCAGTTTTTTTACTTAAATCCACATGACCAGAAACAAAATCAGCATGAAAATGAGTTTCAAAAACGTATTTTAGCTTTACATTATCTCTTTCTAAACGGTCAATGTAAGGTTGAGTTTCACGTAAAGGGTCAATTATTGCTGCTTCACCATTTGAGGTAATATAATAAGCTCCTTGAGCTAGACATCCTGTATATATTTGTTCAATTTGCATAATTTCTTTTTTTAAGTACAATACAAAGGTAAAACTCATATTCTTTGTAAAAGGTGACTAAAGTTACATAAAAAGAAATCAATTGTATAAATGGCGTTACAAAATTGGTTTTATAAAAAAATGTTTAATGCTACTTGCTGATTTTTTTATATAAATTCTAGTTTTCAACGGAAAAAAGAAAGTTGCTTTTTGACTAATAAAAAGCTAGTTTTAATATGTTTTTAGTAGCTGTTTTACGGTCTATTTTGGTTAAATTTGTACAAAAAAAACTTCTTATGGAAGAAATGCTCTTTTATGATCGAATGCAATTTGCATTTACGATAACTTTTCACTATCTCTTTCCTCAATTGACAATGGGACTTTCGTTAATCATTGTTTATTTCAAATGGAAATTTCTAAAAACGAACGACCCACATTACAATAAAGCAACTCATTTTTGGATGCGTATTTTTGCACTCAATTTTGCAATGGGTGTCGTAACGGGTATTCCTATGGAGTTTCAATTTGGAACAAATTGGGCGAAGTTTTCGGAACTCACAGGAGGAATCATAGGACAAACGCTCGCTATGGAAGGAATGTTTTCTTTCTTCTTAGAATCTTCCTTTTTAGGAATGTTTCTCTTTGGTGAAAAAATATTAGGACATCGTTGGCATTTTGTTACAGGCTTATTGATTTGTTTGGGGTCTTGGGCCAGTGGTTTTTTAATTATTGCTACCCATTCTTGGATGCAACATCCAGTAGGGTATGAGGTTTTAGCGAGTGGTAAATTTGTTCTAACTAACTTTAGTGCACTTTTTACTAATGTATGGTTGTGGCCTTCTTTTTTACATAATCAAGCCGCATCGATGGTGACGAGTTCATTTGTAGTAGCGGGAATTGGAGCTTTTTATATTTTAAGTAATCGCAATGTGTCTTATGGTAAATTATTCCTCAAAACGGGAGTAGTTTTTGGCTTGATTTCAAGTATTATAGTAGCAGTTCCTACTGGCGATTTATTAGCAAAAAATGTTGTGAAACACCAGCCCGTAACCTTTGCCGCTATGGAAGGAATTTTTCATACTGAGAAAAAAGGAGCTGAAATCGTTCTTATAGGACAACCTGATGTAAAAGATAAAAAATTGGATAATAAGATTGCTGTCCCAAACATCTTAAGTTTTTTGACTTATGGAAACTGGGATACAGAGGTCAAAGGCCTGGATCAATTTGATGAAAGTGTCCATCCTACAAATATTTCAGGATTGTATTACGCCTATCACATTATGGTAGGATTAGGAACTGTTTTTATAGGGTTGATGGTTCTAGGTGCTTTTCAATTGTCTCGAAAAAAATTGTTCCAAACGCAATGGCTTTTATGGGGATTTATGTTCATGATGCCTTTTCCTTACATTGCTAATATTACAGGTTGGTATACGGCTGAACTCGGAAGACAGCCTTGGTTAGTATATAATTTATTACGAACAGCTGATGGCGCTTCGCCTACGGTTTCCTCAGGAAACACCTTATTTACCCTAATGGGATTTGTAGGATTGTATGCTTTGCTAGGAATGTTATTTGCACTTTTGGTAGGGAAAATTATTAACAATGGTCCTGAACCAGTAAAAAAATAGGCTATGGAATTTTTTTGGTACATCGTTTTAATTGGAATTTTAGCCACATACATTGTTTTGGATGGGTATGATTTTGGCGCAGGAATCATTCATTTGTTTTTTGCTAAAACTGAAAAAGATAAAAAAGCCATCACCAATGCCATTGGTCCTTTCTGGGACGCTAATGAGGTTTGGTTAATTGCTACAGGTGGAATTCTTTTTTTTGCTTTTCCTACCTTATACGCCGCATCGTTTAGTGGGTTTTACTTGCCGTTAATTATGATTTTATGGTTGCTTATTTTTAGAGCTGTAGGATTAGAATTAAGAGGGCAGTTTCACAACCACATGTGGGAAGCCGTATGGGATAAAGCCTTTGGGATCGCTAGTTTGTTACTCGCTTTGTTTTTTGGAGTCGCTTTAGGGAATGTAGTTCGTGGAGTAAATTTAGGGATGGTCGAAAATGGAGTTTCAACTCAAGAACCGCATTATTTCTTTTTGCCATTATGGAATTCTAGTTTTAGTCCGCAAGCCACCCAACTAGGAATTATTGATTGGTTTACCTTGTTTCTAGGCGTGGTGAGCGTGGTTGCTTTGATGATGCACGGAGCTAATTGGATTATTTATAAAACCAATTCAGATTTGAATACAAAACTAAAAGACTTGGTTTACAAATTGAATTTCGTTTTACTAGGCTTGGTTATTGTTTCTTTAGCCATATGGCACCTTATTGAGAAAAAACCATTTCATAACTATATAGATCACCCTCTTTTGATTATTTTTCCTATAATTACATTTGTGGGGATTTTTGGTTTATTCAAAGTAAGAACTTTCAAGAAAGATGGGCAAGGGTTTGTGTTTTCGAGTCTTTTCCTCGTGGGTGGATTCACATCAACCACTGCTTCTATTTTTCCCGTAGTTTTGCCATCTACTAATAGTATTAATCCATCTTTAACCATTTATAACGTCGCAGCTGATACTTATGCTCTACATACAGGACTTTATTGGTTTCCTGTTGCTTTGGTTTTAGTTATCATCTATTTCATCATTCAATACAAAGTTTTCAATGGAAAAATGGATGATGTAGGCTACGGCGAACATTGATTTATTTGAATGCAAACATTGTTTCCGCTCCAGAAACTTAATGACGCAGTAATTTTGTGGCGGTATAAATACCTGCCGCCACAATAATTTTCGTTGCTATTGCTTGTAAAGTAAGTGATTTCGTTTTTTTATAAAATCCAAATTCCCATTCTATTAGTTACATCTGTTATGTTTTTTGTATTTTACATTTCTAGAAAAATACCTCTTTGGTAATAATATAAATCCCCATAACCAGAACAAACCATCCAAAGATAGGCTTGAGTTTATCGCCATCAATTTTTTTAGAAAGTTGGATACCAATTAACATGCCTATAAATGCCATTCCTGAAATAGTTAATAACAGTTCATAATTGATAGCTGTTCCAATATATAAATCTCCCGCAAACCCAATTGCCGAGTTGATGAAAATAATTAATAACGAAGTTCCTACGGCTTGTTTCATGGGTAGATTAGCAAAAAACAGCAAAGCAGGAATAATCAAAAATCCTCCTCCAGCTCCTAAAAACCCAGTTACTATCCCTACAAGAAACCCAATAAAAGCCAGTTGACGGTAGTTTGTTTTACCATTTCCTTTTTCGATGATTTCTTTTCTCTTTTTTATCATTGATATAGAAGCACTAATCATCAAAATAGAAAAAACAATCATGATTAATAAATCCTTAGAAACGGCATAGGAAGCAATAGTAAATAGTGTTGATGCAATTTGCGGAAAAATAACTTCTCTTATAATCAATATAGAAACGATAGAAGGTATTGCAAAATAGACTGCTGATTTAATGTTAAGATTCCCTAGTTTGTAATGACTATATCCGCCTGATATAGCTGTTAATCCAACAATGAATAAAGAATAACTGGTCGCCAATTCAGGATCTACTTTGAATAGGTAAACCAAAATAGGAATAGTAAGAATAGAACCACCACCTCCAATTAATCCTAAAGAAAGTCCAATAATAATCGACGCAAAATAACCTAAATATTCCATCTTTGATTTTTTTTACAAAGGTTAGACGATTATTATATTCACACAGTAACTTTTATCACATTGGTTTACTTAGAGGGTCAAAAGTTCGATATTATTACGGTGTAATTTGACTAGTCCTCGTTGTTCCATTTTTTTGAGTAATCGAGAAATGACTTCTCTAGAAGTGTTAAGATCCGTGCCAATTTCTTGATGTGAAAGTTTCAGAACATTACAACCACAAGAATCTTGATGGCGTTTGAGATAAAATTCCAATCGCTCGTCCATTGCTCTAAAAGCAATACTATCAACGACTTCTAAAACTTCTTCAAATCGACTGCGGTAGGTGTCTATGACAAATTCGTACCAAGAACGGTGTTCCATCATCCATTGGTCCATTAACGATAAAGGAACCATCAGAAGCTCGGCATCTTCAACGACTTTAGCCATAATTTGGCTTTTCTCATTTTTTGTAGCACAAATCATCGAAATAGCACAGGCTTGTCCTGGTTGTAAATAATACATAAAAAACTCCCCTCCATTTTCCCCTTCACGATAGATTTTTATTTTTCCTTTGGTAATCAAAACCGTGTTTTTGATGTACTGTCCAGTTCGCATAATGATATCTCCTGTTTCAACATTTTTGTAATTAGCATTATTTTCGATGTCGACTATTAGTTCTTTGGAAAAAGTAGAAAATATTTCTTGAATATTATTTTGCATAGGAACGATTTTAGGAGTTGATTTCAATTTAGAAATCATAATGTATTTGGTAAAAATAAGTAAAATGATAGGTTTTATCGACTCCTTACTTTAAAATTACAAGAATAACTAACTGTATTTTATTCTTTTCTACATCAAATTTAACTGATAAGTGGCGGTATTTTTAATTTTTAATATTTTTTTTACTAAAGAGATAACATGTTGATAGTGTGTTATTTGTGTTTACTAATACGTTTGCGTAATTGTTGAATTCTTAAAATGAGTCTTTTTTATATTGTAAAAACGTTGTATTTTTACTAAAAAAATAACAAATTATGAATTTATCACAAGAGGAATGGGTTACGCAGCTTGAAGCTGATGAGAACGTTGTTATTCTAGACGTTAGAACTGAGGATGAATATAATGACGGTATTATTTCAAATGCAATTAATATCGATATTCATAAAGGTCAAGAGTTTATATCGGAGATAGAGGCTTTGGACAAAAATAAAAAGTATTATGTATATTGTCGTTCTGGGGCAAGAAGCGGAAAAGCTTGTCAGATTATGAACGAACTAGGATTTGAATATGCATATAATCTAGAAGGAGGAATTCTAGGATGGGACGGAGAAATTGTTTCGCCATAAATAAAAAAGAGGGGTAGCCCTCTTTTTTAAATTTAAAAAACTTCACAAGTAACTACAAAAAACATGAATACAATACCAGAAGAATTTCAAATTAAAGATATCTTGAATCAAGATACCTATTTAGTAAACGGAGAATTAAAAAAATGGACAGGACAAACGACTGCAGTTTTTTCAACAATTTCTTCAACCGAAGATTATTCACCAACTATTTTAGGTTCTATTCCTTTTATGGGAGAAAAAGAAGCTCTTGAAGCAGTTGATGCTGCATCTGCAGCTTTTGATAACGGTCAAGGATTATGGCCTACAATGAAAGTTGTAGATCGTATTAAGTGTATGGAGAATTTCGTCACACAGATGAAAGAAACTCGTACAGAGGTTGTAAAGTTATTAATGTGGGAAATAGGAAAATCGTTAGGTGATTCTGAAAAAGAATTTGATAGGACTATAGAATACATTTATGATACTATAGAAAGTTATAAAGAACTGAATGCTCGTAGTGCTCACTTTTCAAAAGTGCAAGGAGTAAATGCAATGGTTCGTAGAAGTCCTTTAGGAGTTGTATTATGTCTTGGACCTTATAATTATCCATTAAATGAAACCTTCTCATTATTGATTCCAGCGATAATTATGGGGAATCCTGTAATTTTCAAACCAGCTAAGCATGGTGTTTTATTAATCTCACCTTTATTAGAAGCATTTAGGAATAGTTTTCCAAAAGGTGTTATCAATATTCTATATGGTAGAGGTAGAGAAGTAGCTGCTCCGGTAATGAAATCTGGAAAAGTTGATATTTTGGCCTTGATTGGAAACAGTAAATCAGCAATTGCATTACAAGACCAGCATCCAAACAAAAACCGTTTGCGTTTGGTATTAGGATTAGAAGCTAAAAATCCAGCAATTATTCTTCCAGAAGCTGATTTGGATTTAGCGATTAACGAGTGTATTGCAGGGACTTTGTCTTTTAATGGGCAACGTTGTACGGCTTTGAAAGTATTGTATGTTCATGAATCCATTGCTGAAGAATTTAACAAACGTTTTTCTGATAAAGTAGATAATTTAATTTTTGGTAATCCTTGGGAAAAAGGGGTGTCATTAACACCATTACCTGAAAAAGAAAAACCAGCTTATATTCAAGAATTAATTGATGATGCAACTAGCAAAGGAGCAAAGATAATTAATGCTAAAGGAGGACAACATTCTGATAATTATATTTTTCCAGCAGTTTTGTTTCCTATTAATAAAGACATGAGAGTATATCAAGAAGAACAATTTGGACCAGTAGTGCCTATTTTGACCTTTAGAGATATTCAAGAACCTTTGAAAGATATGGCTGAATCTAATTATGGTCAGCAAGTAAGTTTGTTTGGTAAAAATGTTAAAACAATTGCACCCCTTATTGATTCATTAGTGAATTTAGTAAGTAGAGTAAATTTAAACAGTTCTTGTCAAAGAGGACCTGATGTTTTCCCATTTACAGGACGTAAAGATTCAGCAGTTGGTACTTTGAGTATCCATGATGCTTTACGCTCATTTTCTATTAGAACTTTTGTTGCTTCAAAGGATAATGACTATAATAATGCTATTCTTCAAGAATTACTAAGCAGTAAAGAATCAAACTTCATTAATACGGATTATATTTTATAGTTCTTTTTTTTATAATTTAAGTAGCCTTCTTAGTTTTAAATTAAGAAGGCTTTTTTATTAATATCCTAAATTATCATATCTTTTCTTTCTTAAAATTTAGAGCTATAAATTTTTTCATTTTTTTTCTCAAAAATAAAGTGATACAGTAATGATACTATGTTGGAGTTTTTTTACTATAAAAGAAAAAATCTTAAATTACTGTACAATAAAATTCTAAGACTAAATAGAATTAGTTTTTATTAAGGTAATGGTAATATTTTTTATATCTTTAATTTACTTTTTTT
>NZ_JBAWDL010000202.1:0-47249 GCF_049590715.1 Flavobacterium sp. | reverse complement strand
CACCGTTGAAAAGGATGGATTACACATTAAATTACCAAAAGAAAAAGTAGGGGATTATGCTTTTGCATTTAAAATTACGCCTAATACATAATTTGTAAATTTTAAAACATATAAGTCAGGACAAACGCATGCGTTTTATAACCGCAGATTGCTTCGCCCGTTCGCTATTGCTCGGGTCGCTGATTTTTTAATTAGTTGTGATTGCGGATAAACCGCTACAACTGGTATTAACGCAAATTTATTCGTATCTAAAATAAAATTAAGGGAAAAAAAATACAAAGCAGTAATTGCTTCCTTAAAATAAGAAATACTGAAACATAGAACAGAACTAAATGAAACTGATAAAAACTATCCTGAAATTCAATAGGTGATTGACAAGCATTGGAATGATTGACTACATCCAACAAATTATTTTTTGAAAACAATAATAAAATGAGTTAGCCAGTAGTAAGAAACATTTCAAACTGACCGATTAATCGCTAAATAAATTAGAAACGATTGTCCGAGGTGATTGCCGTGTACAATGTTGTTGAACCAAACTAAATAGTTAGAATGTGAAGAATTTTTCCCTTAGAGTCAATGATAAAAAATCAGAAATTCCTGAGGCTATTATCGCAAAATAAAATAGCTTATTTAAAAAAACAAAGAGGCTGTCTTTGCGGACAGCCTCTTATAAAAAAATTCTTTATTGTAAGTTAATTTACTTTATAATCTTTTTGGTTAATTGTTGTCCATTTGCATTTACTTTCAAAAGGTAAATACCTTGACTAGGGAAGGCCTCAGAAGGAATCATAAACTCATTTTTATCTGAATTTCCAGATTTAATTAATTTACCATTCATATCTGAGATACTGTATGACAAGGAGTTGTCTGCACCAGTTAATTTAACCGTTAGATTCTTATTCCCTATTGGGTTTGGATAAACAGTAAGCGTCATTTGTGAGTTTTTAAATGCTACCACTTTTGTGCTTAACGGAACATCTATGATATTAGATAATGCTATTTTTTTCTCAATATTAGTTGTATAGTCTCCTCCAATAGTACGGAGTGCAATTACAAACCTATAATCATTGTTTATAGCTAATGGAGAAGATACTGTTACATTTATAGAAGCTGTTTGATTATTTCCTGCATTTACTGTAATAGTTTTATCGGCAATATAAATATTATCAGGTGTTTTTAAAGTTATGTTAATGTCTCTTTGTTCTTTAGCTGAGTAAATTGCGTTCAGTGAAAAAGTAGTTGTTTTGTCACTAAAAGATGCGGGCAGGTTAGAAAAATCTACCGATTCAGTTACAGGAATTGTAGTACCACTACAAACAAAACTTAATTTAGTCCATCTACCTCTAGAATACGCTGTAGTAGCTCCTTCTGGAATTTTACCGTTAGTATGTGAGCTAAATTCAACTTGAATTTCGTCTCCTTTTTTAACATTTATACCTGTCCACGTTTTGGTTTCTGGTTTGTAATCTACAGACGTTTCACCGTTTTTATGGGTTCCAACTAAAACACCTCCCACTTTTAGAACATAAGTGGATTCTCCATCAAGTTCTGATAATGTGTTTATAGTAATATCATAAGTACCATCATTCCCTGAAAAGTTTTGCTTAACCGCTGCAAATACACCTTTATGTTGTGCAGCATTGATTGCCATAGCACTCTTTACATTGTCTATGTATCCAGCAACAAAACCAGTCACTTGTGTTATAGGGAAGTCAATAGCATTCATGTCTATATTAGCACAAGTAGGATTTGGAGTAGGATTTGTTACACAGTTTTTTTCACGATTAGATTCTGGTGTTAGGATGTTTTTAGCATCAGCTCCTCTATTTGATTTGAATAATACAATTCTATCTACACTATGTCCTTTTGATCTTCCAGCGTGTTCAATTGTGTACTCGCCTGCAGTGGGAAAATTGGCCCACATGCTCATACCATTAATTTTAACGCCAGCAGCATGGGTTTCGCCGTAACACTCGTATACAAAATCAGATTTTTGAATCCAAACTTTAGTAGGTGCAGTTAAGGTATATTCAACTCCTGCTTTAATACCATAAAATCTAACATTATTGTCTTTAATATTCAAAAAAGCATCATTGGCGGCATCACCAGTAGCTGCTTGCGGATCTCTTACATTTCTCCATAAAAATTGATAAATCCCAGGATTTGTGATTTTTATTTTATAGGAAAGAGTATGTGCGGCTACTGGTGCACCAAAATGATCAGGACCAGTATATCTTAAATATCCTGTTCCTGTTGGAGTTGTAGTTCCTACGGCACCAGTTTCAAGGGTAAACTGGGCTTTTTCATAATTCGCAGCACTCTCAGTTTCAATAATTAGCAAACCATTCTCTTCTTCAAAATTACATCCAGATTCAATTGCTGGTGCCTCTGTTACTGTAATAACTGAACTCGCAATAAAATTACCGTCTTGGGTAGTACCAGTAATGGTAGCTGTTCCTTTTGCTACTCCAGTCACAATACCATTTGAAACTGTTGCTGTACTAGCATTACTAGTTGTCCAAGATATTGTTTTATCAGATGCATTAGTTGGTGTAATCACTGTAACTAATGATATTGTTTTACTTTGTTCTACAGTAGCTGTCTGAGGTGTTATACTTATCCCTGTAACAGCAATATTTTGTCCCCCTGATTTTGTTATTAGTGCAACCCAGTCAGAAGTCGTATTACTAGGTGGATTACCAATACTTATACTTGCTCCACCACTAATAGAAGTAACAGATCCATTTTGTAATCCCCCTCCATCTCTTGGATTAAACCATTTAACATTGAAATTACCTGATTCTCCAGAAAGATTAAGACTACATGCTCCTCCGTTTTCAAGATAAATGATATACCTTTGACCTACTTGAGCAAGACATTTATTGCTGTCACCAGTAGCTAATGCATCATTATTCTGCATTTTCCAATATTCAATACCATTTCCTTGGATGAATTGCAATATTGCAATTTTAGACCATTCGAACATTGTCGAAAATCGATTGAAATTTTCCGTTTTAAAATCTCCTTGAGAGCCTCCATACCACATAACTCCAGCTCCACCTCCCATTAAGCCTTTCCATAAAATCTTTTTTCTAGCTTGTGGAATTACAGTATTGTCATTTATGTCTTCAGAGGTAAACATACCAGTAGAACCTGGGTTTTGCTCATCACTCGCTACAACCCATGGTTTTCCAGCATTTTTGGATGCATCAACCCATGTTTTAATTCCTGATTTTCCATCGTAAGAATCATTATAATCAAGGCCCTTACCACTTTGAATAGATGCCCCAGTTATATTTGCATTGTTATTAATAAAATAGTTGTAATAAGTTTCATGAGTACCTGGATAAGTATGTATTACTCTATGATTTTGCCAAGGATCAATACTTGCTAGCCAGTTAATTCTTGGAATAGCATTTGCTGGGTCAGTACCATCTTTCCCTCCAAATTCTTCTGAGATATTCCACTCAAGTCCTAAGTGATGACCAAATCTTGCCACCATTTCACGATAATATACTTTAATTTCATCTAATGAAAGGGCATTCCAGTTTTCGGCCTCAGCAAATTTTAAGTGAAGTACAAGACCATTTTTTTCAGCGTGATTTAAAACAATTTCCCATTGGTCCAATTTAGAAACATCATATTGAAATTTATTAGACAAAGTAGTCCAAGGATATACATTCTTGTCATCTCCTCCAAATAAGGACATAGACATTGAATTTATTTGTTCGTTTTTTAAATAATTAATAGCTCCAATTAAGTTTTTACCTTTTCCACCATTCCATGTTGGATCGCCAGTTTTCCAATCAGTTGTATGTGGACTATAAGAATGTTCAGTACAAAGACCACAAGTATTTTTAGTACCGATATGGTCAAAATCATTATAATCAAGTAAGTTTTCCGGAGAGTCTGGTCCAAACTTTAAAAAATACTCTCCTGTCTCTGCCCATTTTAAATACCTACGTTGGTTATTTGTTCCTGTTGTTTGATACTCTAATCGACCTTTGGCTCTCAAATCAGGAAGTACTGCAACAGCATTGGTAACATTGTTAATAGTACCTGATAAGTTATAAGTAGGAGTAGGGAGTTGATTTACGTCTTTTAGAGAGACATCTGTACCAGAATAAAAGAGAACTTGATATGTCCAATTTCCTGTTGCGTAAGGTCTCAAATAAGCTTTAAATAGGCTACCAGTCGTAGCACTAGTATTTGCAGCATTACCGTCGGCTGCAAAATAACCAGGTACTCTAATTTTATTACCGTTTGGATCGGTAAAAATAACATCCATTCTGTTGTTTTTAAAACTAGTATCTGATTCAGTTACTGTTGAGGGCAAACTGAGTGCTACAGTAATTCTATCCCATTTCCGGAAGGGAGACTCTCCATTTATCGCTACAGTTTGGCTATAGCCTGAAAAGAGCGTCATCATAAAAAAAATTACTAACACGGAAAACCGTGATCTTGTAGTGAATTTAATCATAAATAATAATTGTTAAAGGTTAAAATAATTCAATTTGGTTAAATGATATGTTCTTTAAAATTTAAAAATGGAGGAATCATAAAGATTTGTATTTGATAAATAAATTGTAGTAAGTGTTCCTCATCGTGAGCTATTTTTAAATTCTAAAACGATTGCAAAATGTATATTAATTATGTCTTATTTACTATTTCCATTTCTGTATTTTATTTAATTGGTTATGAATCATTATTTTTTTGAAATGAATTAATTTATATGTTAATATTGTAAATATAATCTCGTTATTTATTAGTTATAAATCCTTTTAGTAATGATTTTTAATTAATACATAAAAGGCAAAAATAATTAAATAAGCCAAAGTATAGATAATCAAATGGTTTTAAAGCAATAACAAATGATTATTTAACAAATAAAAAACTATTAATTAATAGTAAGCTTATTGAAACAATTTTTAACAAGAAATATTGTGAATTATCCCCGTTTTTATATACCTAAGGTTATTATTGAAGCAGTTGATAAAGAAATTATAATAAACAACTATATATAATTTTATTAATTGCTTACAATGAGAATCGTTTTAAAATTATTTTCTGTGATATAACAAATTGCTTTTGATTATATTTTTATTGAGAGCACAAATCATTTACTTCTTTTTGAGATTGTTAAATCCTCAATTAAAACCAGCAGAATAATTAATTACGTTTTTGCCGTGATAGTAAATCTTTTTGAATTGTTATGATTAGGTAAAATCAATCTAAAGTTCCTTTTTTTTGAATTTATTGTAATGCATTATTTAATTATCATAATAAAATACAGTTGAAATGATACTAATGTCTAGTTCTTATCAAGTTGCTTTATAAGTTATCTTATTTACTTAAAGTTATTTTTACAAAATAATATTAACGATAAAATAATGAGTTATTTCAAATTAATGCAAACCGTAGTACTCGTACTTTTTTTTCTTTCTTGTAATGCGCAACAACAGTCTAAAAACATAAAAAAAGACACTAAAAAGAAGGAAGATATCCGAACTTTGGCTTTGCCTGCGCATTTGCAAAACGAAGGGAAATGGAAATTTCAAGCTAATATCTCAGATGATTTTAATTATATCTATGAAGAAACAAACAAAAGTATGAATTTCGGGCCTAATAAATGGGTGAATTTTTACCAAAGTCAATGGGATGGACCAGGAACAACCTATTGGAAATACAATCATGTTTCTGTAGATGGGAATAATTTAATTTTAAAAGCTTCGAGATGGAATAAAGAATTTGAATATATGCCTTTGACTGGAAGACCTAATAAAATGAATAAACATCACGAAGGGGTTAATGCAGGTTGCATCACTTCAATTAATACGGTAGTCTATCCCGTTTTTATTGAATCCAAAGTAAGTGTGGCTAATATAGCTTTGGCTTCTGATGTGTGGTTATTAAGTCCTGATGCTACTCAAGAAATTGATATTTTAGAGTGTTATGGAGGTAAAGGATCTGGCAATGCTTATTTTGCCAAATCAATTCATTTGAGCCATCATTCTTTTGTTCGTGAACCGTTCACTGATTACCAACCTAGAGATATTGGTTCTTGGTATGAAAAAGAGGGAGTAACTGCTTGGGGGGACTACTGCTGGAAAGAGGAAGACCAAAAATATGTAAGAATAGGAGTATACTGGAAAAACGCATTCCATTTTGAATATTATATAGATGGGGAGTTGGTTCGGGTATTGTATGATAAATCTTTAGCTAATAAAAGAAAAGATAAATGGGAGTATGGTTACCCTACGATGACAGATAATAAACTTGATATTGAATCTGGACAGCAAAAAATAACAAATTTTAGTACCACTGAAACCTATTCCTTTGAAGAGTTAAAGAAAGCCAATGATGTTTCAAAAGTAAGTATTATTGATCCTTATAACTATCAAGACGGAAATGGTTTTACTAAAGAGTTAAATATCATCATCAATCTAGAATCTCAAGATTGGCATGTAGATGCAGGAAGAACTCCATCTGATGAAGATTTGAAGAATGAGAAAAAAAACACAATGAAAGTAGATTGGTTGCGCGTATTTAAACCAACAACAACGGTCTCGGAACATTAATGACAAGTTCTAAACGTTACAGTCTATTCATCAATTTTAGTGGATACTCGTAGTTAAAGAAGTACATTTCTTTAATTAATCTTAGTTGGTTTTCGTTGAAGGTGTTTCATTTTCTTTCCTATAAATACTTTTGTACCCACTAATTCGAAACCTAAATTTAAATACAGTTTTTCAGCTTTAGGGTTGTTTTCATCAACTAACAACCCTAATATTTCTTGATTAGCATCGTACTTGTTTATTACAAATTGCAACAATTTTGTTCCAATGCCTTTTCCTTGACTTTTTGGATCAACACCAATAGAATCAATGTAATACTCTCCTTGTTGTGTTTCATTTTCTAGACTAAAGTCAGCCTTATAATGTTTATTTATATACTCTATTATAGGTTTTCTTAGTACATCTAATTGGGCGCCATCATAACTATTTAGAGTGCCTTCAATTCCTATTGGGCCTTCGGCTACAAAACAATTTAGATAAGAATATTGGTTGTTTTCTTTTTCAACAAAATAAAGCAGAAACTTCTTTGCTTCCTTAGCATTTTTCATTCCTATAAATTGATAGAGAATTTCTTCCATTGCAAGAAATAAGTGTGCTGATATTTCAATAGCATCTTCTATCCTAGCTTTTCTAATTATCATTTCTAAAATTTTGCCTAACAACCATTGGTTAAAAACTTCCGTTTGATTAAAACAAATATAGTAAACTACTTGAATAAAAAGTTGACTTCTTGTACTTACAAAATACAACCTATTACAGAGTCCTCCTTTAGGCTCGATCAATACTTTGAAACATTTTAGGTAAAAAGCTATCAATCATAACCGATGTTTACATTGAATTGAACCCTTCATTTTGCGAACCGACGAGTACGTAACCCGTACCCTCCTGTAGCGAAGTGAAAGGAAATAAAGGTGAAAGCAGGAGAAAGGGATTATGAAAAGGAATTATTCTGCTTAAAAAACACACAACATTTAATGCTTTTACTAAAATCGACTTCGACAAGCTCAGCTTGACAAAAAAAGCATTTTATGTTGTTGTCTAAAACGAAAAAAAAAGCCACTAAGTAAATACCTAGTGACTTTTCTAATAACCAACCAATTATAACCTAACTTAAGGCTAATTTTTATTGCCATCCGCCACCTAAGGCTTTGTATAATTGAATAACGGCTTTGTATTTTTGGTACTTGTTGTCAACCAAACTTAATTTGGCATTCAAAGCATCATTTTTAGAGGTTAGCACTTCTAAATAATTAGCTAATCCGTAAGTCAATAACTCATCAGAATAACTAGCTGCTTTGGTCAAGGCTTCGACCTGTTTTTCTCTCACCGAAATTTTGTAAGTTTCGTTGTTGTATTGTGCTAAGGCATCTGAAACTTCCTTTCCCGCTGTTAAGAGTGATTGCTGAAACTGTAAATAGGCTTTTTCTTGATTGGCTTTCGCAATTTCATATTTGGTTTTGATTTGCCTTTGATTTAAAATAGGCTGTGTTAAACCCGTAATTACACTAGCAAAAATCGAATTGGCACTAAACCATGTATTGATATCAATACTTTGCAATCCACCTGTTGCCGTTACTTTCAATGAGGGGTAAAAACTGCTTTTGGCCACATTTGTCATTTCAAAATTAGAAATCAAATTATACTCGGCAGCAATAACATCTGGACGATTGCGGAGTAAACTCACGGGAACTCCAATGGTGATTGTAGGTTGGAGTTTTTGCACTCCAAAACTGCTACGTCCTATGGCTGTAGGTCCTTGTCCTAAAAGAGCACTTAATGTGTTTTCTAACAAAATGGTGTTGTTCTTCAAATCGGCAATGATCAGTTGAGTCGCATATTTTTGCGCTTCGGTTTGTTTAACACCTACTTCGGTTACGTTTCCTGCTTTTTTCAACGCTAGGATGGTTTCGATGCTTTTGTCTCGGTTTACCAAAGTTTCCTCGGCTACTTTAATTTGTTCATCTACCGCTAATAATTGGTAATAAGTAACAGCAATAGCTGAAATTAATTGGGTTTTTATTGCTTGATTTGCTGCATTTGTTTGTAAATAAGCAGCGTTAGCACCTCTTTTATTACTACGAATTTTCCCCCAGATATCGGCTTCCCAACTTAAACTTCCTGTCAATTGAAATTGATCAACCGAAGTGTTTCTAACGATGGCTCCAAACTGGCTGTTTTTAGACAATTCTTGATGCGTCCAGTCTGTCCCTACAGATAGAGTAGGGAAGTAGCCGGCTTTTCCTTGCAACATCGTAGCTTGTGCAACAGCTAAATTTTGCATTGCAATACGAACATCTAAATTGTTAGTCAACCCTTTATGAATGTATCCTTGTAAAACAGGATCTGTAAATAGTTTTTCCCAACTTAGATTCGCCAGTGAAATAGTATCCGAAGACAGTTTTTCAGACCGGTATAAATTATCTGTTTGAACTTCTGGTCGTTTGTAATCTTTGGCTACAAAACAGGCTTGCATTATAGTTGCTACAATAACAAGTAATGCTATTCGATATATTTTATTTTTCATTGTTTTCTTCTAAAGATTCAACATCTGATTCATGGGCAACAGGCAATGGTTTTATCGAAATTTTTTCTTGTAAATTTTGGAAAACGATAAACAAAATCGGAATTACAAATACTCCTAAAAGAGTTCCTATTAGCATTCCACCAATCGCTCCAGTTCCAATGGCTTTGTTACCTACTGCACCAGCTCCTTGCGCCAACATCAATGGTAATAATCCAAAGATAAAAGCAAAGGATGTCATTAAAATAGGACGCAAACGGGCTACAGCTCCTTGAATGGCTGCTTGGATTACACTTAGTCCTTTTCGTCTGGCATCAGCCGCAAACTCTACAATCAAAATGGCATTTTTGGCTAATAAACCAATCAACATAATGAGCGTAATCTGGAGGTAAATATTATTACTTACATCAAATAAATAAGCGAAAATAAAGGCTCCTGCTAAACCAACTGGTAGTGAAAGTAATACTGCAAAAGGCAAGATGTAACTTTCATATTGAGCAGCAAGTAAGAAATAGACAAACACTAAACATAATATGAAAATAAATAAGGTTTGTCCGCCTGCACTAATTTCCTCACGCGTCATTCCTGAAAATTCATATCCGTATCCAAGAGGCAATTTTTCGTTAGCTACTTCCTGAACAGCCTTTATAGCATCTCCCGAACTAAATCCTTCATTTGGAGCACCCGTAATCTTAACAGAGGTAAACAAGTTGAAACGATCGATGGCTTGAGGGCCAAATACTTTTTCTAATTTTAAAAATTGTGTTATTGGAGCCATTTGTCCATCCTTATTTCGAACTAAAACAGTATTCAAAGATTCTGGATCACTTCTAAACTCTGGTTCAGCTTGATACATGACACGGTATTGTTTTCCAAATTTATTAAAGTTGGATGCATAAACTCCTCCATAATACCCTTGCATTGTTCCTAGGATATCTGTAACAGTCAACCCTGCTTTTTTGATATTAGCCACATTCAAATCAATTCGGTACTGTGGATAATTTGGTGAAAATGAAGTAGCTGCATATTTAATTTCGGGTCGGCTATTTAAAGCAGCTAAGAAATCATTGTTTACAGTACTTAATTCTTTGATAGTTCCTCCTTTTTGATCCTGTAATTGCATTTCAAATCCATTTGAATAACCAAAACCAGATAATGTAGGACGAGCAAAAAACAAGACTCTGGCATCTTTAACAGAGGCTGCACGTTTAAATAATTCTTTCACAACGGCACTAATTTCGTTATTTACCTCTTTACGATTAGCCCATGGTTTTAATTTTAAAATTACCATACCATAGTTACTACCAGAACCACTTATGATACTTCTACCAGAAATACGAAGTATCTCTTTAATTTCAGGCATATCTTTTATTTTATTCTCTACTTGTAATAAAACGGCTTCCGTTTGTTTTAACGAAGTTCCTGGTGCTAATTGAACATCAGATATGATTGCTCCCGTATCTTCACTTGGCACAAAAGCTTTTGGTGTAGTATTTAATAACAGGATAAAAACCCCAGCAAAAGCAGCAATACCTAAGAAAGCTAACCATTTGCGTTTTACTAAAAACTCAACTGATTTTTTGTATTTATTAGTTGTTGTTTCAAATCCAGCATTAAAGGCAGTGTAAAAACGATCTAAAAATCCTCTTTGCTTATTAGGATCATGTTCTTTTAAGAAAATGGCACACAAAGCAGGAGATAGGGTAAGGGCATTAATTGCAGAAAGTACAATTGCAATAGCTAATGTTAATCCAAACTGTTTGTAGAAAACCCCAGCAGATCCACTAATAAAGGATACAGGAATAAACACCGCAGACATTACTAATGTGATGGAAATAATGGCACCACTAATATCACCCATGGCACTATGTGCCGCTTTTTTAGGATCGTGTTCTCCAGCTTCCATTTTGGCATGTACGGCTTCGACAACAACAATGGCATCATCAACCACAATTCCGACGGCGAGGACTAAGGCAAATAACGTCAACAAGTTAATGGTAAAACCAAATAAACTTAAGAAGAAGAAGGTTCCTAAAATAGCTACGGGTACCGAAATAGCAGGAATAAGAGTGGATCTCCAATCTTGTAAAAAGATAAAAACAACAATAAATACCAATATAAAAGCCTCAATCAACGTGTGAATCACTTTAGTAATCGATTCACTTAAAAAGTCATTAGCATTAATTAAAGTGGTATATTTTACTCCTTTAGGGAAGTTCAACTGTGCTTTATCTAATACTTTTAAGGAATTTTCAATTACCTCTTGTGCATTTGAACCTGCGGTTTGTGCTATGGCAATACCCACTGATTGATTTCCATTTGTAAGCGTACTACTTGCATAATTAACAGCTCCCAATTCTATTCGGGCAACGTCTTTTAATTTTAAAATTTCACCATTTGCAGTAGAACGAACGATGATTTCTTCAAACTCTTGTGTGCTTTGTAAACGGCCTTTGTATTTTAAAACATATTGAAAAGATTGGTCACCACTTTCACCCAATTGTCCTGGAGCGGCTTCAATATTTTGTTCTGCTAACAAAGCAGTAATATCCGAAGGAATTAAACCATAAGCTCCCATAATATCTGGTTTTAACCAAATACGCATCGAATAATCTCTTTGACCAAATATAGTTGCATCACCTACACCTGCAACTCTTTTAATTTTAGGTAGAATATTGATATTGGCATAGTTTTGAAGAAAAGTCATATCGTAATCAGGGTTTTCACTATATAAAGAGAAAATCAAGATATTATCACTTTGTCTTTTGGAAGTAGTAACTCCCGCTTTTGTAACTTCTTGTGGCAATAAAGGTGTTGCACGGGACACACGATTTTGAACGTTTACAGCAGCCATATCAGGATTTGTACCTAATTTAAAGTAAATGCTTATTGATGCTGAACCATCATTATTCGAGGTCGAAGTCATATAACTCATGTCCTCTACACCGTTGATTTGTTCTTCCAAAGGAATTACTACCGAGTTCATTACCACTTCGGCACTGGCTCCTTGATAATTAGCAGATACAGTTACTGTAGGCGGTGCTATTTCGGGGTATTGTGAAACGGGGAGCGAGATTAACCCTAATACTCCCAATATAACGATGATAATAGAAATCACCGTTGACAATACGGGTCTGTCAATAAATTTTGAAAACATAAGCTGTTATTATTTCAATTATTAATTTGTTGATTTAATTTTCTCAGGATTAATTATAGTTGCATAATCAACTATTTCTGGCTTGATAGGTGTTCCTTCGGTAACAATTCCAACACCTTCAATAAGGATTTTATCATTGACATTCAATCCTTTATCCACTACAAAAAATTGACCTCCAGGTACGGCACGCACTTCAACAGGAATCGCTTTTACTTTATTTTCTTTATCAGCAATAAGAACAATACGTTTGTCTTGTAATTCTAGGGTAGCATTTTGAGGTATAAGGATAACATCTTTTAAATCTGTCGGAATTTGGATTATTCCACTGATTCCAGAACGCAATAATTTATTAGCATTAGAGAAGCTTGCCCTAACGTTGAACGAACCTGTTTGAGAATTAGCTTGTCCACTAAAAGTTTCAATTTTTCCTGTTTGTTCGTACACCATTCCGTTACTTAAAACCAAATTAACACGTGGCATATTCGCAATCTTTTGTTCGAATGATTTTCCTTCTGCATGCATCATAATATCTAGCTGTTGCTTTTCATTCACTGAGAAATAAGCATAAACCGTACTAACATCTGAAATACGCGTTAAGGGTTCAGCTGTTTGGCTGCTCACATAACTCCCTATTCTTAAAGGTAATGATCCAACAATTCCATTCACAGGACTTTTAATAGAGGCATAATTAATTTTTGCAACGATACTTTGATACGTACTTTTTGCAACAGCAAGATTTGCTTTAGCTGTAGCCAATTGAACATCACTTATGATATTGCGGTCTACTAGTGGTTTCAAACGATCAACTTCTACTTGCGCAGCTGTTATTCTTGCTTTGGCAGCACCCGCTTCTTGGTTTGCTGTTTGTGTTTCCAACTTGAAAAGCAGTTGTCCTTTTTTCACCTGTTCACCTTCTTGAACATATATTTTTTCAATGTAACCATCCACTTTTGCGCGAATATCAATATCTGTAATTCCTTCTACACTAGCGGGATATTCTGCTAGTAAAGTAGTATTCGATTTAGAAAGTTGAACAACCTTATAGGTCATAACAGGGGGTGGTGCTTGCTCATCCTTTTTTTTGTTACAAGATGATAATAAAGTAATTGACAACAAGATTACGCTTATAAAATAGCTCTTTTTCATATGGAAATTATTTATTGGATTTGTTATGAATTTCAATTTTTTTAAATTCGTTAATTGTTTTTAGAAATATTTTTTTTACATCAAGAACGTGTTCTCTATAGGCTTTAACGTTTTGCAAATTGCAAATCTCTTCAGGACAAGAAGCTGTTTTTTCTCTGTAATCTACTATTCTATCCATAATAAGATATTCAGAATCAATCAATTTTAAATAGTTATCTAGTCGCTCACTTAAATCGGCTGGCTTAAAATATTTTTTTCGATCACCTGGTTTAGTGATATAAGATATTTGATCCATTTTTAATAGTAAATTCAAATTAGTCGAAATAGAACTTTTACTAGCGCCTATTTTTTCTATTAAAGATTCAAATGTTAATCCAGTTTTGCAACCGTCAATGATAAGGGTGCCTAAAATTCTTGCCGCCAATGGAGGAATGTTGTATAATTTTTCAAAATGGTTACCAAACATTTCGATAATTTCTAGTCTATCATTTTCGATACTCATCATTAGTATTTATTTTTTTGCAAATCTACAATTGGTTCGGTAATTACTGAACTGAACGAACTTAAATTTTTGTTAAACATTTGTTTAATTAAAAATAGAATTTGCAATAGAGCCAAAACCGCATTTATAACTAAGCTTTTAAAATCAATTTTCCTTATATTTGTTGACCTTAAAAAAAATTTCATAGTGAGTCATATCAATAAGCTAAAAATATTCAATGATCCTATATATGGATTTATTACCATTCCCAATGCGTTAATTTATGATTTAATTCAACACCCCTATTTTCAAAGGTTAAGACGAATAACCCAAATGGGATTATCATATTTAGTGTATCCAGGGGCAAATCATACTCGTTTTCACCATGCCTTAGGTTGTATGCATTTGATGCAAAAAGCAGTCGATGTCCTTCGTTTTAAGGAAGTTCTTATTTCTGATGAAGAAGAAAACGCATTGTATATTGCCATTTTATTACATGATATAGGACATGGACCATTTTCGCATACTATGGAAAAAAGTATAGTTGAAGATGTCCATCATGAGCAAATTTCATTATTGTTTATGGAACAATTAAATATTGAATTTGATGGAAAATTAAATTTAGCTATTAAAGTTTTTAAAGGGGAGTATCATAGAAAATTCATGTTGCAATTGATTTCTAGTCAGTTAGACATGGATCGAATGGATTATTTGAAGCGAGATAGTTTTTATTCAGGAGTGGCTGAAGGAAATGTTAATTCAGAGCGATTAATCCAGATGATGAATGTAGTAGATGATTTCTTAGTAATTGAAGAAAAAGGAATCTATTCGATTGAAAAATTCTTGATGTCTAGACGTTTAATGTATTGGCAAGCTTATCTACATAAAACTAGTTTGGTAGCCGAATTAATTTTGACCAAAGTTTTGAAAAGAGCCAAAGAATTAACAACAAAGGGGATTCAATTGTCATGCAGTGAACCTTTATTGTTTTTTATGCAAAACAAAATATCCTTTGAAACTTTTGATGCTAAAAATTTAAATTTATTTTCTCAATTGGATGATTTTGATATTATTAGCGCTTTGAAATCTTGGCAAAATAATCCTGATTTCATATTAGCATCTTTAAGTAAAATGATTATCAATCGTGATTTGTTAAAAATAAAATTAACAACGGAAAAACCTACTATTGATGATTTAGAGCTATTTAAAGAGAAATTTGCACAGGAAAACAACCTAAGTTTACAAGAGGCTAATTATTTTGTTTTCAAGGGGAAAATAAAAAATCAAGCCTATAGTAAGGAAGCTGAACCCATTCGAATACTTAAAAAAGACCGTTCAGTAGAGGATGTTTTTGAATCTCCAGACCAGCTGAATTTAAAATCTTTATCAAAATCAGTAACTAAGTACTATATTTGTTTCCCAAAACAACTCGAACAAATAAAGATTTAACATCAATTTTTTTATATTTTTGTCGAAAGGTAGAGAGGCAATCATTTTTTTAAAAGGAACTAAGGGGTTTCAATTACTGAAATTTAATTTAGAAGCTTTAAAAAAATAATTTTAACATGATGAAATTTACAGCAGAACAAATAGCGGGAATTTTAGAAGGAGAGGTAGTGGGGAACCCTAATGCTGAAGTTTTCCAGTTATCCAAAATAGAAGAAGGAAAAGAAGGTTCATTGACTTTTTTGTCAAATCCAAAATACAACAATTACATTTATACAACAGAAGCTACTATAACGATAGTAAACAAAACTTTTGTAGCTGAATCTGAATTAAAAACAACTTTGATAAAAGTAGAAGATGCTTATTTGTCATTTTCAAAATTGTTAGAATTTTACGATCAAGCAAAAGGACAGAAAAACGGGATAGAACAACCTTCAGTTATTTCTGAAAATGTTACGTATGGCGAAAATTTTTATTTAGGAAGTTTTGCCTATATAGGAAGCAATGTTAAAATTGGTGATAATGTTAAGATTTATCCCAATTGTTATATAGGAGATAATGTAAAAATAGGTAATAATGTTACTTTTTTTTCAGGTGCGAAAGTGTACTCAGAAACCATTATTGGAAATAATTGTACGATACATGCAGGAACTATTATTGGTTCAGATGGTTTTGGATATGCTCCAAATCAAAATGGAACTTTTAGTAAAATCCCTCAAATAGGAAATGTAATTATTGAAGATAATGTAGAAATTGGAGCTTGTACCACTATTGACAGAGCTACTATGGGATCTACAATAATTCGTAGTGGTGTGAAATTAGATAATCAAATTCAAGTGGCACATAACGTAGAAATAGGAGAAAATACCGTAATTGCAGCGCAAACGGGAATTGCAGGTTCTACCAAAGTGGGTAAAAATGCAATGATTGGTGGACAAGTCGGGATTTCTGGACATTTAACCATTGGGAATAATGTTCGCATTCAAGCACAATCAGGTGTTGGTAGAAATATAAAAGATAATGAAATATTGCAAGGTAGCCCTACTTTTGGTTACAATGATTTTAGTAAATCCTATGTTCATTTCAAGAACTTGCCAAAAATAATTACAGAAATTGAAGAGTTAAAGAAACAAATATTAAACACAAAAAACGCAAACAATGGTTAAACAGAAGACCATCAAAACAGAAGTATCCCTTACTGGAGTTGGATTACATACAGGTAAAGAAGTGAAAATGACTTTCAAACCTGCTCCAGTTAATAACGGTTTTACTTTTGTTAGAGTTGACTTAGAAGGGCACCCTGTTGTTGAGGCAGATGCAAATTATGTTGTGAATACACAAAGAGGGACTAATTTAGAGAAATTAGGTGTAAAAATTCAAACCCCAGAACATGTCTTGGCAGCATTGGAAGGATGTGATTTAGACAATGTGATCATTGAACTAAATGCGTCTGAATTGCCTATCATGGATGGGTCTTCTAAATATTTTGTGGAAGCTCTTGAGAAAGCCGAAATTGAAGAACAAAATGCAAAGCGAAATGTATATGTAGTAAAAGAAGTGATTTCGTTCACTGATGAAGAAACAGGAAGCGAAATCTTAGTGATGCCAAGTGATTCTTATAGTGTAACTACTATGGTAGATTTTGGGACAAAAATTCTTGGAACACAAAATGCTACCCTTAAAAACATCGCTGATTTTAAATCTGAAATAGCCAATTCAAGAACGTTTAGTTTCTTGCACGAATTAGAATCATTATTAGAAAATGGTTTGATTAAAGGTGGAGATCTAAATAATGCTATTGTTTATGTAGATAAAGAAATCTCAGATGCTACCATGTCTAGTTTAAAAGTAGCTTTTGGTAAAGAGACTATAAACGTGAAACCTAATGGTATTTTAGACAATCTAAATTTACATTACCCAAACGAAGCTGCAAGACACAAATTGCTAGATGTAGTAGGGGATTTAGCTTTAATTGGTACCAAAATTCAAGGTAAAATTATAGCCAATAAACCAGGGCATTTTGTAAATACACAATTTGCTAAAAAAATGGCTAAAATCATTAAAATTGAACAAAGAAACTTTGTTCCTTCTTTTGATTTACACCAAGAACCGTTGATGGATATTCATAAAATCATGTCGGTTTTACCGCATAGACCTCCATTCTTGCTGATTGACAGGATTATCGAAATGACTGAAAGTCATATTGTTGGGATGAAAAATGTAACAATGAACGAAAGTTTCTTTGTAGGTCATTTTCCAGGCGCACCAGTAATGCCAGGTGTTTTGATTGTGGAAGCAATGGCGCAAACAGGAGGAATTTTAGTATTAAGTACAGTTCCAGATCCTGAAAATTATTTAACATATTTTATGAAAATGGACAATGTTAAGTTCAAACAAAAAGTATTGCCTGGTGATACTTTAATATTTAAGTGTGACCTAATTACTCCTATTAGAAGAGGTATTTGTCACATGCAAGCAAATGCTTATGCTAACGGTAGATTAGTAGCTGAAGCAGAGCTAATGGCACAAATTGCAAAGAAAAACTAAATCAAATTTAAAGAAAGCTTCAAATTTACCGTTTGAAATTATTCTTTAATAAACATAAATAAAAGTTAGATGAATCAACCATTAGCATATGTTCATCCTGGCGCTAAAATTGCCAAAAATGTGGTTATTGAGCCTTTTACAACTATTCATAACAATGTAATCATTGGTGATGGAACTTGGATTGGTTCTAATGTAACGATCATGGAGGGTGCTAGAATAGGGAAAAATTGTAATATTTTTCCAGGAGCTGTAATTTCAGCAGTGCCTCAAGATTTAAAATTTGGAGGTGAAGATTCTCTTGCCATTATAGGAGATAATTGCACCATTAGAGAATGTGTAACCATCAATAGAGGAACAATTGCTTCAGGACAAACTACCATTGGAAACAACTGTTTAATTATGGCTGCTGCACATATTGCGCACGATTGTCATGTAGGTGATAATGCTATTATTGTAAATGGTGTTTTATTAGGTGGTCACGTTACTGTAGGTAATTATGCCGTAATTGGTGGATTATCTGCTGTACATCAATTTATTAGTATTGGAGATCACGCGATGATTTCGGGTGGTTCTTTATTGCGTAAAGATGTTCCTCCTTATACAAAAGCCGCCAAAGAGCCTTTGTCTTATGTAGGGATTAACTCTGTTGGATTGAGAAGAAGGGGTTTCTCAACTGAAAAGATCCGAGAAATTCAAGATATTTATCGTATTCTATATCAAAAAAATTACAACACAACACAAGCAATCGGAATTATCGAAGCTGAAATGGAAGCCACTCCAGAACGTGACGAAATATTAGACTTCATTCGTAACTCTTCACGGGGAGTTATGAAAGGGTATTCAGGGAACTATTAAAGTTACCACCCGGCTCTCCCCAAAGTAGAGGGAGGGATTGCGGAATTTGTTTGAAAACAAATAAGCCTTTAAAATTAAAGGAAAAGGAACTAGATTGAAAAAATAATAAGTAACACATATCCATCAAGTCTCCCTCTCCGCCGCGGCGGAAGGATCGGGATGGAGAAAAACACAAACAAAATGGCATCTACATCAGACATTAAAAACGGACTTTGCATCAAACACAATCACGATATTTATAAAATTATCGAATTTCTTCATGTAAAACCAGGAAAAGGACCTGCTTTTGTAAGAACTAAATTAAAATCAGTGACTAACGGTAAAGTATTAGACAATACGTTCTCTGCAGGACATAAAATTGATGTTGTAAGAGTAGAAACGCATACTTTTCAGTTTTTATACCCAGAAGGAAATGATTTTCATTTTATGAATGCTGAAACATTCGAACAAATCACATTAGATAGAAATGTTTTGGATTCACCAGATTTATTGAAAGAAGGTGAAAATGTAATGATTCAAATCAACACTGAAACAGATTTACCATTATCAGTTGATATGGCTCCATCAGTAATTCTTGAAGTTACTTACACAGAACCAGGTTTAAAAGGAAATACAGCAACAAATGCTACTAAACCTGCAACCGTTGAAACAGGAGCTTCAGTAAATGTTCCTTTATTTATTAACGAAGGAGATAAAATCAAAATTGATACTGCTTCAGGGAATTATATGGAGCGTGTAAAAGAGTAATCCTTAATTACATAAAAAATAAAGTTGAAAGTAAATTAAAATCGAATTCGTTTTTTGTTTATTTTCAACTTTTTAAATTAATATATTATCAAATTATTTTATGAAATTTACTAAAGCGCATTCCTTACAAGCGATTGCTAATTTACTTCAATGTGAATATATTGGCAATGCTACTTTTGAAGTCTTAGGGATGAATGAAATTCACGTAGTAGAAAAAGGAGATATAGTTTTTGTAGATCATCCTAAATATTATGAAAAAGCTTTAAATTCAGCCGCTACTATTATTTTAATTAATAAAAAAGTGGTATGCCCAGAAGGAAAAGCATTGTTGATTTCTGATGATCCTTTTAGAGATTTTAATAAATTAACCAATCATTTCAAACCCTTTATACACAGTTCAGTATCAATTGCTCCTACAGCTCAAATAGGAGAAGGAACAATCATTCAACCCAATGTTTTTGTTGGAAATCATGTACTAATTGGTGAAAATTGCTTAATCCATCCCAATGTTTGTATTTATGATCATACTGTAATTGGGGACAACGTTATTATTCACGCTGGAACTGTTCTTGGTGCTGATGCTTTTTATTATAAAAAAAGAGAAACTGGTTTTGATCAATTGGTTTCTGGTGGGAGAGTAGTAATCAAAGATAACGTTGGTATTGGAGCCTTATGTACTATCGACAAAGGAGTCACAGGTGATACGACTATTGGTGAAGGAACAAAATTAGATAATCAAGTGCACATAGGACATGATACTATTATTGGCAAAAAATGTTTGATTGCGTCTCAAACAGGTATTGCTGGTTGTGTCATAATTGAAGATGAAGTTACTATCTGGGGACAAGTAGGAACTACAAGTGGAATCACCATTGGTACAAAGGCGGTCATTATGGGACAAACAGGGGTAACCAAATCAGTTGCTGGAGGAAAGTCTTATTTTGGCACTCCAATACAAGAGTCAAGAGAAATATTGAAACAATTAGCCAATATCAAAAAAATACCAGATATTTTAACTAAATTAAAATAGTATGTCTTCAAAAAAAATTATCCTCGATTTTTATAAGTCTGATGCATTAATTAACAGTGATGTTATGAAAGAGTATATTCATCCAGAAATTATTGTTGATTGGAATAATAGTGAAGGATTTACTCAGTTAAATTATGATGCAATAATTAATCTTACAGATCAATTGAATAAAGCTTATGTTCGAACTAAGGTAAGGATAAGTCATATCCTTTCAGAAGACAACATCATATCCGTTCGTTATTCTCATTTTGTGAAGACGATTGAGAATCCTAGAGAGGAAATGTTATTGGCTCATTTTATGGTTATTTGGGAACTAAAAGACAATAAATTATTCCGTGGGTTTCAAATCAGTCAAAAACCTTGAATTTTGTTTTAAAAAATCGGATTTTGAAGACAATTTAGTGCTTTCTATTTTATATTTTTGCAACACAAAATTTAAAAACTACATAAAATATATATCATGAGTGTTTTAGTTAATAAAGATTCCAAAATAATTGTTCAAGGTTTTACAGGAAGTGAAGGTACTTTCCATGCGTCTCAAATGATTGAGTACGGAACTAACGTTGTTGGTGGAGTAACTCCAGGTAAAGGTGGTTCTACACATTTAGACCGTCCTGTTTTCAATACTGTTAAAGACGCTGTTGAACAAGCGGGTGCTGATACTACTATCATTTTTGTACCACCAGCTTTTGCTGCTGATGCTATCATGGAAGCTGCTGAGGCAGGTATTAAAGTAATTATTGCTATCACTGAGGGAATTCCTGTAGCAGATATGATTAAAGCCAATAATTATGTAAAACAAAGAAACGCTAGATTAATTGGACCTAACTGTCCAGGGGTTATTACTCCAGGAGAAGCTAAAGTAGGTATTATGCCAGGTTTTGTTTTCAAAAAAGGAACTGTAGGTATCGTTTCTAAATCAGGAACATTAACTTACGAAGCAGCTGACCAAGTTGTAAAACAAGGATTGGGAATTACTACAGCTATCGGTATTGGTGGAGATCCAATCATTGGAACAACTACTAAAGAAGCAGTTGAATTATTAATGAACGATCCTGAAACTGAATGTATCATTATGATTGGTGAAATTGGTGGTCAATTAGAAGCTGATGCTGCTAAATGGATTAAAGCTGATGGTAACCGTAAGCCTGTAATTGGTTTTATTGCTGGAGAAACCGCTCCTGCTGGTAGAACAATGGGTCACGCTGGTGCTATCGTTGGAGGATCTGATGATACTGCTGCTGCTAAAAAACAAATCATGAGAGACAACGGAATTCACGTTGTTGATTCACCAGCTGAAATTGGTAAAAAAGTAAAAGAAATTATGGGTTAATTCTAGAATTTCATTTTAAATACTAAAAGCTGCGTCTTGTTGCATAAACAGACGGAGCTTTTTCTTCATTTAGGCGTATTTGAATTCAAACAAAAACTTTGGCACTAAGTTTCTCAAAATCTTAGTACCTTTGCAAAAATTAAAAAAAATGTATAAAGAATTAGAAAAATTCAAAAACAGTAATAGTTTCACTTTTACAATAGAAGATAGTTTAGAAGAAGTGTGTAATGCTTCTGAAGGAAGTGGTGTTTTTGTAGTAAATGCTATCACTGGTGACGAAAAAGAATTAATCATGGTAGGTTCTACTGGAACTGTACAAAATGATGGATCTTTGAAGAGTAAAAATGGCGGTTTGTACGATAAAATCGTAAATGGACACCAATTTGCAAAAACAGGAAGAAAATATTCTTGGCCAGCACAAATGAAAATAGAAAATATCGAAAGATTAGAAGTACTTTGGTTTGAAACTTTTAATGAAGATAACAAAGGAATTCCAACAGCTGTTGAAGGACAGGTTTTACAAAATTACCTTGATGCAAACGGTAAATTGCCAAGATGGAATGTGGCTTTTTAATCAAGACCAAACAAATATTCAAAAAGCTTTACTTCGGTAAGGCTTTTTTTATACTACAAATTTCATAAAATCGGTAAATAATCTATATTTGTAACTCGATAAAAAAAATGATATCATAATATGAAATTACTAGAAGGAAAAGTAGCCATAATAACAGGCGCAAGTCGCGGAATAGGAAGAGGCGTTGCTGAAGTTTTTGCAAAAAACGGAGCTAATGTTGCTTTCACATACAGTTCATCAGTTGAATCTGCTTTAGCATTAGAAAACGAATTAAACGCTTTAGGAATTAAAGCCAAAGGATATAAATCAAATGCAGCTGATTTTAATGAAGCACAAACTTTAGTTGAAACTGTATTGGCAGATTTTGGAACAATTGACATCTTAATCAACAACGCTGGAATCACTAAAGATAATTTATTAATGCGTATTTCTGAAGCTGATTTTGATGATGTTATTGCGGTAAACTTAAAGTCAGTATTTAATATGACTAAAGCCGTTCAAAAAACTTTTTTAAAGAAACGTGCTGGTTCTATCATCAATATGAGTAGTGTCGTTGGTGTTCAAGGTAACGCTGGTCAAACAAATTATGCTGCTTCAAAAGCAGGTGTTATTGGTTTTACGAAGTCTGTAGCCTTAGAATTAGGTTCTCGTAATATTCGTTGCAACGCTATTGCCCCGGGATTTATTGAAACTGAAATGACTGCTAAACTAAGTGAAGATGTGGTTCAAGGATGGAGAGATGGTATTCCGTTGAAACGTGGTGGAACGACAGAAGATGTAGCTAATGCGTGTCTTTTCTTAGCTTCGGATATGAGTGCTTATGTAACAGGACAGACATTGAATGTTTGTGGAGGAATGCTAACTTAAAAATGTTTTTGTTAATGGTTCGTTGTTTATTGTTCTACAACCACAAACTATAAACCCAAAACATTAAACTAAAAAAATATGACAACCAACACCATTCTATTAATAATACTTTCATTAATAATAGCAGCTGGTTTGTCTTTTTTTCAATATATATACAAAGCCAAAAGCAATTCAAAACTGAATTTGTTTTTGGCTTTTTTGCGTTTTTTATCTTTCTTCTGTATTTTGTTATTGTTGATTAATCCGATGATTACCAAAAACACACTCGAAATTGTAAAACCACCATTGGCAGTTGTTGTCGATAATTCCAGTTCAATAACTCACTTAAATGGTACCAAAGCCAGCTTAGCTACCTATCAATCTTTGGTTACCAATAAAGAGTTACAAGAAAAATACAATATCCAATCTTTTCAATTTGATAATGAATGTCTATATTCGGATAGCTTTGATTTTAAAGGAATACAAACCAACTTGGATGCTGTTGCAAAAAATCTAAAGAATACCAATCGGAATAAATCGTACCCAACCATAATAATTACGGATGGTAATCAAACTTCAGGAAATGATTATGTATATAGTTTTGGAAGTGAAAACTCAATATTTCCAGTTGTTATTGGTGACACTACCAAAGTATTGGACTTAAAAATCAATCAGCTGAATGTAAATAAATATGCTTTTTTAAAGAATAAATTTCCAGTAGAAGTGTTTTTAGGATACTCCGGAACTAAAAATGTGCAAGCAGAATTTACAATTCGTAATGGGAATTCAATACTAGCAAAACAAACTGTTTCCTTTTCTTCTACAAAAAAAACTGCTGCTGTCAATGTTTTTTTAGCAGCGGATAAAGTAGGGGCACAAGTTTATAAAGCGACTATTCGTTCTGTAGAAAAAGAAAATAACGAGTACAATAACACCAAGAATTTTGCAATTGAAATTATCGATCAAAAAACAAATATTACAATTGTTTCCGCTATTTCACATCCAGATATTGGTTCATTAAAAAGAGCTATTGAATCTAATCAACAACGTAAAGTAACAATAGTTAAACCATCTGAAATCAAATCATTAGATGATATATCTGTTTTAGTTTTTTATCAACCAACTTCCGAATTTAAAGCCCTTTTCGAAAAAAGTAAATTGGCAGGAATTAATAGTTTTGTTATCACTGGAATGCATACCGATTTTAATTTTTTAAATCAGAAACAGAATATTTTTGAATTTAAAATAAGTACTCAACAAGAAGACTATTTAGCTAGTTTTAATCCACAGTTTAACAACTTTGCTATTGAAAATATTGGTTTCGAAAACTTACCACCATTAGGGAATCCTTTTAGCAAAATTACTACCAAAGGAAATGTAGCTGTTTTACTTTCGTCAAAAATTAGAAACATAGAAACCAATGCACCTTTATTATCTTTTACCGAAAATCAAGGGAAACGAATGGCGTTTCTTTTTGGAGAAAACAGTTGGAAATGGCGATTAACAAATACGATCACCAATCAGTCATCTGAAAAATATGATGTTTTTATAGATAAAATCATTCAGTTTTTAGCATCTAATAATACTAAGAAATCTTTGATTGTCCAACATGAAAATTTCTATAATTTAGGGGAAGGAATTCAAATTACAGCTCAATATTTCAATAAAAATTATGAGTTTGACGAAAAAGCACATTTAACAATTTCCGTTAGCAATATAAATACTAAGCAAACCAAAAACTACGATTTATTAAAAAAGAATAATTCGTACAAAGTCAATCTAGATGGTCTTGGTGCTGGGAACTATAATTTTAGGGTCAAAGAATTGAATTCAAAAAGCAGTTATTCAGGTAAATTTGAAGTTTTGGATTTTGATATTGAAAAACAATTTATTAATCCTGATGTAGAGAAGCTAAAGCAATTGGCTATACAAACAGGAGGGAAGGTTTATTATCCAAATCAAGTAGAAGAGTTAGTTCAGTCTTTATTAAAAAACAAGCATTACAAAGCCATTCAGAAAAATAAATCTAATAGGTCTCCATTAATTGAATGGTATTGGTTGTTGATTTTAATCACTGTGTTTCTTTCGACAGAATGGTTTGTTAGAAAATATAACGGATTGTTATAATTATATAAATGATAAGTTGAAAAAAATACTAATGAAATTTTCATTTTTAGGATCCAATAAAATTTTTCAGAAAATCTTTTTTGTACTGTTATTGCTTATCTGTGTTTTTACCAAAGTTTCACCACCAATTGCTTTATTATTAGGATTAGTGGTAGCCAATCTTTCTGGTCATCCTTTTTTACCTTTTAATCACATTGCTATTCGGTATTTGTTACAATTATCAGTAGTAGGTCTAGGTTTCGGAATGAATGCCTTACACGCTATATCAATAGGGGCAACGAGTTTAGTATTTACCATAATTTCAATAGTGACCACGATTAGTTTTGGGTACTTAATAGGTAAATGGTTGTCAATTGAAAATAAAACGTCACATTTAATCTCATGCGGTACTGCAATCTGTGGCGGAAGTGCTATTGCAGCTATAGCACCCATAATCAAATCAGACGAAAAGCAAACATCAGTAGCATTAGGCGTGATTTTTATTTTAAATTCAATTGCACTTTTTCTATTTCCTGCTATTGGTCATTGGCTTAATTTGTCTCAACAAGAATTTGGTTTATGGTGTGCTATCGCAATTCATGATACTAGCTCCGTTGTAGGTTCAGCAAATAAATATGGTCAAGAGGCATTAGAAATTGCAACAACAGTAAAATTAGCTAGAGCCTTATGGATTATTCCTGTTGCTTTATTCACTACTGTGATTTTTAAAAACAAAACTAGTAACATCAAAATCCCTTATTTTATTGGTTTTTTTATCTTGGCAATGCTATTAAATACGTATGTTACTCAAGTAGCATTATTTGCCCCAAAATTGGTTGGTATAGCTAAAATTGGTTTAACAATTACCTTATTCTTAATTGGTTCAGGATTAAATATCAATGTTCTGCGCGCAGTAGGTATAAAGCCTCTGTTACAAGGGATTGCATTATGGTTTTTTATAGCATTTTCAGCTTTAACAGCAATCATTTATTTTATTTAAGACCAAGTCTAGATTTTAGTTTTAAAAATAACAATGCCATGCTGTATGCAGTATCAGGAGATGAACTATTTTCTATATTTGGAATTTTATAAATAGTAAATAATTCCTCTAAACTAAAATCTTGGTCTGTTATCTCTACTAACTTTTGATGCATAATATTAATATCGAGCGCTTCATTTTTTAAATGTCCACATTCTAAACGTTCAAGAGCAACATTGATCATTTCAACATGAAAATTGATATTATGACCAACTAAAATTGCATTTCCTATATAGTCAATAAACGCTTTAATTGCATCAGGTTCTCCTAATTTTTGCAACTTACTTTGTACTATAAAGTCAAAGGGGAGTTTGTTATCATGAAAATATTTGTACTGCATTAAAACTGCTTCAAAGCTATCACCGATATGGATACTATCATCAATTACAGAAAAAGCACCAAGCGTTAAAATTACATCTTGATGCACGTTTTCTCCTGTAGATTCTGTTGAAAAAACAACATATCGTTTGGATTTCTTATTAAATGTCGATAAATATGTTTTCCAGAATTCTGGATATACTTTATTCATCCCTATTAGCCAATCAAACATAATTATGAAAAATGAGTTAACTGAAATTTATTTTTAATCAAATCTTCCAATTCTTTCATTGGTAAGAGCGCATTTTTTAGTTTTTCTCGGTCAATTTTAGACAATTCTTCCAAATTTATAAACTGACCAGAATCATCATTTTTTATTCCTTCTAAAGTTCTAAATTTAGATAAAGTCAGAAAAGCATCTGCACAATCAAGATAAACTTCTGAATGTTTTGAATCCGTAATAGCCAATTGTTTAAATCGAACATAAGTGTTATGAATCCCTTTAATCCCATAACTCAATGTAAACAGACGAGCACTATCAATAAGGGGCGTCAATGCACGAGTTTTAATATCAAATTTATCTTTATAAGGACCTTCTTCTTCTACTAAAAATTTCTTAAAGAAACTTAAGGGAGCATTTTTACGTAGAGCATCGTTTCCTAAAAAATCATAAAATAAAGGATTATTAATGGCGTTTTCAAAAACTATGCTATTAATGGCATCTTCAATTCTTTGGTCTCCAAAAATAATCTCGTAATCAAAGAAGATACTACTTAATTCATTATTGTTTTTACCTGGTGTTTTCATCCAAGTATCATATTGTTTTAACCAGTCAGACAATGACTTACACCAAATTACATTACTTGCCATATGTCCATTTGAACACAAAGAATATCCAACTTTTTCTAGTTTTAAAGTAGTCTTTTGAGCTAATTTAAGAAAATAATCTTTAACCTCTCTAAACCTTTCTGGAGCCACATCTTCAAAAACTAAATAACTGTCTTGATCTGTAAGCAATAATTGTTCTTTCCTTGCCTGACTACCGATACTTAACCATGCAAATCGAGCAGGAGGAGAGCCCAATTCTAAAATAGACTGTTCTACTGCTCTTTTTAGTATAGCAAAATTGACTTCACTTGCAATATTTGAAATATGAGTTAAAGGAATGTTTTTTTGAATGGAGGATTGAATGATATCAGCTAAACGTAAACGTATTTGTTTTAATTCACTAGCCGTTTGAGAACGTTTAATTTCTTTTATTAAAACACCTGGATTATTAGCTTGCGCCAAAATTAAATCATGTTCTGTAATAACCCCTTTAATTTCTGTTTTATCAGAACCATCAATGGTAACACATAAATGAGTAACATTATTTTTTAACATCAACAATTGAGCTTCAGCTAAAGAAACATTTTCAGAAACAGTAATTACTGGCCATGACATAATAGCATCAACAGTATTCGTAATTGGAAAACGACCTGTAGCTATTTTAGAAGTCATATCCATATCGGTTAAAATTCCAACTGGAATTTTATTTTCACAAATAATTGCGTTATTTATTCTCATTTCAGCCATCAATTGCGCTACATCTTTGACGATACTATTCCCGTTAATCAGTAGAGGAGCAGTGTTGAAAGTTAAATTTTGAAAAAATTGCATACCTGATTGTTGCCCTGTAAAAAAAGCGTTCTCTGATATTAAGTTACTTTCATAATTTTTTTTATCTTTTGTATTGCGTTTATCTATAGAAAAACTTTCTAGTAATTGATTTAAAACATCTGAATTATTAGCTACAAAAGGTCTAAAGACAGCAATAGGAATAGCATAAACAATACTTTCTTCGCGTGCTTTAGCAGTCATGATATAGTTGTTTTTGGCAAAAAATGGTCGTAAACCAAAAATAGTACCTTCATGACATTTGTCTAAAATTGTTTCTTCAGCGTCTGAAATAACGTATAAATTTACCAACCCTGAAGCTACTACATAAAAACTATCGTGTAATGAATCATTTATATTAAAAACGGTTTTGTTTTTTTCTAAATTAATAACACGAATACTAGATGCAATTTCAGACAATTCATCATTTGACAAATGATCAAAAGGCGTATAATTTTTTAAAAAATCAGCAATGTGTATCGTAATTGGGTTCATAGTTTTTGTTGATTCTGATTTGCAAAATTAATAAAATTAAGACTCAAATTCATATCTGTATAATTGATTCTAATTCTTTTTATTGAAATATCGTTTTTTAATTCATATTATCCGAATACCCAAAAAATAATAATCTTTTTTAGATCATACAAGTTATATTAATCTTATTTAATAAATTAAACGCATTTTGTATTAGTTATTACTTGAAAAGCATGATTAAATTTCTATTTTACATAATATAAATTATGATTCGTTTTTTGATACTGGCTAATACCATAAAAATAAAGATAACTTTTTATTACTTAATTTGGATATTATTTACAAACTCTTAACTTGCGACGCATTATATACAAAATCCTTATAAATAATGAAAAAAGTATTACATAAAAAATTAAATGAATTACAAGCAACAGCTATTTGTGGAAATGACATTAGTTCATCCTGCTTGTATGTTTCGGCACTAACCATATTATATGCTGGTCAATACGCATGGATATCATTATTATTGGTTGCTGTAGTGCTTTTTTTATTCCGTAAAATTTACAATGAAGTTGTTGGAGCTATTCCTTTGAATGGTGGTGCTTACAACGTATTATTAAATACTTCTTCGAAAAGATTAGCATCTCTTGCTGCTACATTAACGGTATTATCATACATGGCTACAGCAGTAATCTCAGCTTCAGAAGGAATGCATTATTTACACAGCATTGCACCAGAAATCAATATAACTATTGCTACCATAATCATTTTACTTTTATTTACAGGCTTAGCTATATTAGGGATTGGTGAATCTGCCATTGTTGCAGTTGTTATATTTATTACCCACTTGTCAACTTTAACTTTGCTTGTATTAGCTTCCGTATTTTTTCTTTTTACCAATGGATTAGATACTTTTAGTATAAACTGGAGTCTCCCAATTTCATCAGGCGGTATCGTACAGGCTTTGTTTTTAGGTTTTTCAGCTGCTATGTTGGGAATTTCTGGATTCGAAAGTTCTGCTAATTTTGTTGAAGAACAAGAACAAGGTGTTTTTCCTAAAACATTGCGTAATATGTGGGCAATTGTTAGTTTTTTCAACCCTGTAATTGCTTTTTTGTTAATCTGTATTATTCCTATAGCACAAGTAGGTGAACATCAAGAATCGCTATTAGCTCATTTAGGAAATACAACAGGAGGTTCATGGTTAGCGTATTTAATTTCTATTGATGCTGTTTTGGTACTTTGTGGAGCTGTATTGACTTCATTTGTTGGAGTTTCAGGATTATTGAATCGTATGACATTAGATCGTATTTTACCAAATTACTTCTTAAAACAAAACAAAAGAGGATCTAACTATAGAATTATCATAAGCTTTTTAATTCTTTGTATATCTGTATTATTAGTTACTGAAGGTAATATTGTGGCTCTTGCAGGTGTGTATACTTTTTCATTTCTCGCTGTGATGGGATTATTTGGTATTGGTAATTTACTTTTGAAATTCAAACGTAAAAAACTTCCAAGGCCTGAAAAAGCAAGAGGAATTGCTGTCGTTACTGCTGTTTTATTAGTCATTGCAGCCTTTATTGGAAATGTTCAGTTAAACGTAGATTCTTTTTATACTTTTATTAAATACTTAATTCCAGCGATCGGATTTGTTGGTATAATGCTTAATCGTTCTTTTTTAATTAAAGTTTTGATTGAAGCTTTAGAGTATTTCTACAAACCACTTCGTAAAATGGTGATTTTTAGTAATCGTTATTTATTAAAAATGAATCTGAAAATAAATTCACAAGAATTTGTCTTTTTTACTAAAGGTGATGATGTTGCAATAATTAATAAAGTAATGCAATACGTTCAAAATAATGAAACGACTAAGAAATTAAAAATCGTAAATATAAATAAAGATCATGAGGATAATGCCTTATTAATATCTGATCTTAAGGTTTTAGATAGAGCATATCCAGAAATTGATATTGAATTTATTGAGCTAGAAGGAGTTTTTGGTCCTGAAATTATTGATATTTTATCTAATGAATGGAATATTCCTAAGAATTTTATGTTCATTGGTTCACCTGGTGATCGCTTCTCCTACCGAGTTTCTGAATTAGGTGGGGTCCGATTAATTATGTAATTTGTTACTTAAGTTGTCAGTATTTTAATATTCATCGTCAGTTCAATTAATTCTAAATTCTAAATTGTGAAAAAACATACTAGATTAATACTCATAGGGATTGTTCTATTTTCAACAACTATCCAAGCTCAAAGCCCGTGGACTAGAGAAAAAGGGAAAGCTTACATTCAATTGGGAGCCTCAGGAATATTCTACAATCAAGCAGCAATTGATGGAAAAACGGTTGATTTGAATGCTGATTACAATGATATTACTTCGCAATTATACACAGAATATGGATTAACAGATAAATTAGAAGGACAATTGATTCTTCCGTATAAATTTATCAGCAAAAAATCAACTACTGACAATACTAATATTGATTTATCTGGACTAGGAAATATTACTTTAGGATTGAAATACAAGATTTATGACCAAGCTTGGAAAATAAGTTCAGGTTTACAATACATTGCCAATACTATTGCTTACAATAATGGTGTAAGTACAGGATTTGCTGCTAACACATGGGTTCCATACGTAACAGCTGGAACAAGCATTGGAAAATGGTATTACTACGGAAATTTAGGTTATGGGTATATGAGTAATGATTATTCTGATTATCTAAAATTTGATGGCGAATTAGGATACAATATTATCCCAAAAGGACATATTATACTTGCTTTTAATTCTAAAAATGTAGTTTCAAAAGAAAGTGCTTTTTATAATGAAAACACGCAATGGTTATCTTATTTAGACCGTCAAACGTATAATGCTTTAGGTTTAAAACTTAATTATGAATTTAAACCAAACCAATTTGGCGCTAATTTTTCTGTTTTTGGTGCTTTTGGAAATGACAACGCTCCCCTAGCCCCTTCCTTAAATTTAGGCATTTACACTAAAATATAAGTTTATAATGACCTTAATAAAAAAACCAACTGGAAGAATATTCTATCAGTTGGTTTTTTGTTTTTTAGAACTATAAAGCCATTCAATTATTTTTACCAATCCTTTTATATAATGTAATGTTATTTCTCAATTGTTACCTAGCCTCCTCTCCTACTCAATATTAGAAATATTGAATCATTATTTTATTTTATTACACAAATTATTCAGCCACTTTTAAACATAAAAAAGCCATTAGCAGTAGGTAGCTAATGGCTTTTTTATCTGTTTGTTGTTTGCTTATGATTTTGGTAAAAGTACCGTGTCAATTACATGAATAACACCATTTGACTGGTTTACATCAGCAATGGTAACTTGGCTCATACCACCTTTTTCGTCAGTGATATACAATTTTTTACCTTTCATCCAAGCTGTTAAAGTACCACCACTTACCGTTTTCAAAGTTGCTTTTCCACTACCCATTTTAATAGCTTTAGCAATATCTGAAGCATTCATTTTACCTGCTACAACATGATAGGTCAAAATAGTTTGTAACATTTTTTTGTTTTCTGGTTTTAATAATGTTTCAACAGTACCCATTGGTAATTTGTCAAAAGCTGCGTTTGTTGGAGCAAAAACAGTAAATGGACCTTTTCCTTGTAATGTTTCCACTAATCCTGCTGCTTTAACTGCAGCTACTAAAGTTGTGTGATCTTTTGAATTTACAGCATTCTCAATAATGTTTTTTGTTGGATACATTGCTGCTCCACCTACCATTACTGATTTTTGAGCGAAAGAAGTTGCTCCGAATACTAATGCCATAAATGCTACTGATAAAAATTTTCTCGTTTTCATAATTTTAATTATTAAGTTATAATAGCATTTACGCTATTAGTTTGCTTTTGGATTAAAAAAATGAAAATAAAACAAACACCCTAACCTTAATATGATGAATAACAACTCATTAGATTAAAAAAAAAAGAAGATTTGTTTTTTTACAAACAAAAAAGGAGCGTTTTTACACGCTCCCATTGTAGATTTTGATTCATCATTTCAACTTGTAATTCTAAAATATTCCATCTTGATAGTTGAATATTGAGTCATCAATCTTATGTGAAAATTGATATAATCAAATAAATAATCAAAACCACTTATCAAATATACGACTATAACATAAATAACTTATTGAAATACAGTATTTTAACCTGTTTTTAACATCTTTTACGTTCTTTTTTAATTAATCCTTAATAAATAGTTGAATCCTTTATGTTTTTGACTTAAAAGTCTTTATTTATAAAAAAGAAAGATTTTAAAAAAAATGTACCTTTGATTTTAATTATTTTAAATCTTATAGTTATGCAATTTGTTTTTGCTTCAAACAATAAAAATAAAATTAGAGAAATTCAACAATTACTGCCTCAAAGTATCCAAATTTTGAGTTTAGCAGACATTGGATGCCATGAGGAAATTCCAGAAACAGCTGATACTATTGAAGGAAATGCCATTTTGAAAGCTAATTTTATTACTCAAAATTATGGATATGAATGTTTTGCTGACGATACTGGTTTGGAAGTAACTGCATTAGATGGAGCACCAGGTGTATATTCTGCTCGCTATGCAGGAGAACCCTCAGATTCAATAGCAAATATGGATAAACTTTTAGAAAATCTTAAAGAGGAAACTAATAGACAAGCACAATTTAAGACGGTAATGGCATTAAACCAAAATGGAAAACAATACCTTTTTACAGGAATCGCTAAAGGAACTATTACACTTACTAAGTCAGGTCAAGAAGGATTTGGCTATGATCCTATTTTTCAACCTGAAAACCATAGTCTTACCTTTGCCGAGATGTCTGCTGAACTTAAAAATGCAATTAGTCATCGTGGTAAAGCTACTCAATTATTAATTTCATTTTTAAACACTATAAAATAACTTTATAAAACACAACATTTTATGTTTAAAAATGAAATGGCTAACGTAATTGTCTTGAAAAAGTTTAAAACCAAAACTTAAAACAAGAACACTAGAGTATAACTTTCTGATAATCAAATAATAATAAATCATTAAAACTTGCACCTCCATTAGTTTATTTGAATAATTAACAGTACTTTTGCACCCTATTTAAAATTACATATGAATAAATTTGAACAATTAGGATTGAGTGAATCGTTACTGAAGGCGATTTTAGATCTAGGATTTGAAAATCCGTCAGAAGTACAGGAGAAAGCGATTCCCCTATTATTGGAAAAAGACATCGATATGGTGGCGTTGGCTCAAACAGGGACAGGGAAAACGGCAGCTTTTGGTTTTCCAGTTATTCAGAAAATTGATGCTAACAACAGAAATACACAAGCATTAATTTTATCTCCAACACGCGAATTGTGTTTGCAGATTACCAACGAACTAAAAAACTACGCTAAATACGAAAAAGGTATTAATGTTGTAGCAGTTTACGGTGGAGCTAGCATAACAGAACAAGCGAGAGACATTAAAAGAGGTGCGCAAATTATTGTGGCAACTCCAGGAAGAATGCAAGATATGATCAATAGAGGTTTGGTAAACATTACTCAAATTAACTATTGTATTCTTGATGAAGCTGATGAAATGTTGAACATGGGGTTCTACGAAGATATCGTAAACATCCTTTCAACAACACCAGACGAGAAAAACACTTGGTTATTCTCGGCTACAATG
The DNA here is from genome assembly GCF_049590715.1 of Flavobacterium sp. Lineage (GTDB taxonomy): Bacteria > Bacteroidota > Bacteroidia > Flavobacteriales > Flavobacteriaceae > Flavobacterium. Next base: position 12,706 of record NZ_JBAWDL010000202.1, on the reverse strand, counting down.
CCTGCTGAAGTAGCAAGAATTGGAAAACAATTCATGACAGACCCAGTTGAAATCACAGTTGGAACTAAAAATTCTGGTTCAGCAACTGTTTCTCACGAATTTTACCTTGTAAATGCTCGTGACCGTTACGAAGCTTTGAAACGTATTGCGGATTCTAATCCAGATATTTTCTCAGTAGTTTTTTGTCGTACCAAAAGAGATACACAAGCTGTTGCTGAAAAATTAGTTGAAGATGGATACAGTGCTGCTGCATTGCACGGAGATTTATCTCAAGCGCAACGTGATGGTGTAATGAAATCTTTTAGAGGTCGCCAAATCCAAATGCTAGTTGCTACTGATGTTGCAGCTCGTGGAATTGACGTTGATAACATTACGCACGTAGTAAATTACCAACTTCCTGACGAAATCGAAACGTACAATCACCGTTCTGGACGTACAGGTCGTGCAGGTAGACTAGGAACTTCTATCGTAATTGTTACTAAAAGTGAATTACGTAAGATTTCTTCTATCGAAAGAATTATCAAACAAAAATTCGAAGAAAAAACAATTGCTTCTGGAATTGAAATTTGTGAAATCCAATTATTACACTTAGCTAACAAAATTAAGGATACTGAAGTTGATCACGAAATTGACAACTACTTACCAGCTATTAACAATGTTCTTGAGGAATTAACGAAAGAAGAATTGATTAAGAAAATGGTATCGGTTGAATTTAACCGCTTTATTGCTTATTACAAAAAAAATAGAGATATTTCTAATCAATCGAATTCTGAAAGAAGAGATCGTGACGATAGAGATGGTGCTCCAAGAGAAAACAATAATGGTGGTGCAACACGTTATTTTGTGAACATTGGTTCAAGAGATAACTTTGACTGGATGTCATTAAAAGATTACTTGAAAGAAACATTAGACTTAGGTCGTGATGATGTTTTCAAAGTAGATGTAAAAGAAGGTTTCTCTTTCTTTAACACGGATCCAGAACACACAGATAAAGTAATGGAAGTATTGAACAACGTACAATTAGAAGGTCGTCGTATCAATGTTGAAATCTCTAAAAATGATGGTGGCGGAAGACGTGACCATAACGGAAGAAACTCAGGTGGTGGTTTTGGTGGAAGAAGTTCTGCTCCAAGACGTGAAGGTAACTTCGCTCCAAGAAGAGAAGGTTCTGGTGGTGGTTTTAGAAGTGACAGAAATTCAGCTCCAAGAGAAGGTGGATTTGGCGGAAGAAGTGCTGCTCCAAGAGAAGGTGGTTTTGGAAGAAGAGCTGAAGGTTCATCTGATAGAGCTCCTAGACGTTCAGAAAACTCTGGTGATGCACCAAGACCAAGAAGACCAAGAAGAGACTAATACTCTTCTGTTAATTTTCTTGTAATTATATACGAAAACTACAAAATATTTAAAGTTGATTTATTACTTTTAAAGTCTTAAAACAATTTATGAAATATTTTGTAGTTTTCTTTTTTTTAACGCTATCCTTGTCGCTCTTTGCACAAGAAAATGAACCTTCTCAAAAAGTTACTGGTTATATCTATAACGACAATACTAAACTTCCATTGATAGATGCTAATGTCATCAATATAAATAAGGTACGAGGAGCTCAAACTAATGCCAATGGTTATTTTGAAATTGATGTTCAACCAAGTGACACCTTGCATATTTCTCTTTTAGGCTTTCAATCCCTTAGAGTTAAGGTTACTAATGACTGGTTGAAGAATAAAGTAGCCAAAATATTTTTGACTGAAAGAGCTATTGCTCTTGAAGAAATTATCATCAGACCCTTTAACCTTACGGGATATTTAGAAGTCGACTCAAAAACAATTCCTACCAAAGAAAATTACCGTTACAGTATCTCAGGACTTACCGAAGGATATGAAACAGGACAATATGCTCCCAATGCATTCAATAAAATCTTAGGTTCTATTTTTAACCCTGCTGATATGCTTTATAATGTTTTTGGAAAAAAAGGCAATGAATTGCGAAAACTGAAAGACATGAAGAAAGATGACACCGTTAGAAATCTTTTGGAATCTAAATTTGATAGAGAAACTATCGCAGTACTACTTGGTGTTGATAAAAAAGAAATTGCTGAAATTTTGCAACGCTGCAACTATTCTGAATCTTTTATTCAAACAGCTAATGATCTTCAAATTATGGATGCTATTAGTGGTTGTTACGAAGAATATAAAATTCTTAAAAAGGTAAAATAGCAAATTTCATCCTAATTATTTTAGAAAAAAAATGTACATTCAATCAATACATTACATATCTTCGCTTTGAACCATACGTTCTAAAACTAAATACAAAAACCATGGCAAAAAGTCAAGACGCTAAAAAAACAGCTAAGAAAGAACCTCTTAAAACTGCAAAAGAGAAGAAAGAAGAGAAAAGAGAAAAAAAGAATAGTCCTAAAAGAGACTAAAAATTTGGATTTAGTATTCAAAAAATAGTGTTCAGTTATAGTAGTAACTGAACACTATTTTTGTTTCATCTAATCTGTAAATTATCTTCTAGCCTTAAAATATATCTCTAAATTTTCACAATTAGATAGATCCTTATAATACTGAGGATAAGCTGTTTTTAACTGTACGAATTGATTTGGATAATTAGATTTAGCATAATCAATCATTCGCAAGCAAAGAGCTTTAAATTGATCTGTTTTTGCATTCTCAAAAGCTTTACGGTAATAATGCTGTGCTAATTGAGCTTGGTAATATTCTGCTTCGTCTATATAGGAATCATCTAAATTATCTCCATAAGACCTTGTACTACTATATCTTCTCATCATCCAAGAATTCCCATCTTGAGTCATATTAAAATAACAATTGGCGACCAAGAAATAGTAATAGTCTCGATCTATTGTTTTTGGATTACTAGCCAAATTGGTATACTGAATCAAATGTTGTGTGACCGAAAGTTTGGTTACTAAAAAACGTTCTTTATGAGGAATAAAACTTTTAGTGTAATCAAAATCGTAAAATGGATTTTCATAAAAACCATAATCTTCTCCATATTTATCTCGCTCCCAAGCATTGTAGTTCTCTTGCCAATATTTTGTTCCAATGGATTTATACACACTATAGGCTTGTGTTAATTTATTTTCTCTAAAATATTTGGTACCTAATAAATCCGTTAGATAATTTTTATCTTTTAACAAATACTTATAAATCGATTTTTCAAAATCAGATTCTATAGGTTGGTTTAACTTGTTGATTAATTGTTGCATTTGTTCCGTAGAATATACAAAATCCAAATAATCAAAGTAATTATAAAAAACAGCAAGATTTCCTGATGTTTTGAGTCGATTGGCTTGCCATTCTACATTGTTTTCATCGTAATAATAGCTATTAGAATGATCTGCCATTGATATCAAAGCCATTCCTTCTGAAAGATTACCTCTAAATTCTAATTCCCTTCCTAAAGCAAATAAAAATCGACTATCAGTACTGTTTTTCAAAACAATTGATTGTACTTCTTTTGAAATACTGGCTTTATTTGAAACCAAGCATAATGCTTTTATTTGTTCAATTTGTTCTTTTACTTTTTCAGTTGGAAAATTATTTTCAAACAAGGCTATTTTATGCAAACAATCGTCATAACGTTTAGAAAGAAATAACAACTGAATTTCAGAAGCATCCCATAACATTGGATTTTCAACAGTAGAAAAATCAATTGTATCTAAAAAAGCTAACATTTCAGCAGCATACCCCCTATCCTTCTCGGATCGATCTCTCAGTGTATTTGTTGTCACACGATCTGTTTGATTATACCAAGGTTCAATTGAAGGTGAATAATTAACATAATACGGCGTATAGACCCAATCTTCAATTTTATTGATTTCTCTAAGTAATAAAAAACTTAATGTTCTTGATTTTGGATTGTTAGCATAGATTTCTTTAAGATACGCAAGGCTTTGATCTAATTTTTGAATCGAAGCATAACTGTAAACATTAGCAATTTCTTCTTCTGTTTGTGTCTGAAGTAAGGCGCTATCTAAATTAAATCCTTCATGGAAATAGTAATAACAAGCATTTCTTTTCTCAGGGGAATGATTCATAACTGTAGCAATATTCACCCCCGAATTGGAATTATTAAAACTATCAAAATACAAACTCCAATAGTATAAATAATCTTTCTTTCCGTTTTTAAATTCTTGATTAAAAAGCATTTCAATTACTTCCTTATCTTTGGCATAATACGCCGTTCTTATTGCTAAAAAAGCATATTTACGTTTCAAGTATTCATTTTTCTCTGTATGGAAAGCCTTTATAATCTTCTCCAAAAAACCAGCACGATTAACCTTAATTTCAGCTTCTTCTCTTTCCCAAGGATCATTAATATCCAATGCATTGATTACTTCCCCTTTTTTAGCGAGTGTCATGTATTGCAAAACAGCCGTTTTTTTGTTTTTATACAAATAGCCAATGAACTCATTCTTAGAATCAGGATGGATGTCGGTTAATTTTAATTCGTTTAGGAACACATTTACAGATTCAATCGACACTTCTTTATTGGTAAATTCATACCAATCCTGTACATTAGATTCGTATTGATTAGCACCATGAAAATCAAATCCAAAAAGATTGGCATTATAATTAAAAGCAGCAAAATCTTGATACTTAAAATAGCTTGGTAAGAATAAGGAGAATCGAATATCCTCTCCATATGGAGAATACCCACAGCCCATAGCTGTCCAAATACTACTTAGTAAAAGCGTTGTAGAAACCAGTATATTCTTCATGGCTAAATTGTTTAAAAGTTCCTTCGTTAAGATCAAAAAGACTAATGGTGGTGGTTTTGTCCAAGACTACCTTTTCTTTAATAACAGTGATGGCTTCCTGTAAAGCTTGTATTGAAACCGTTTCACATTTAATTTGGTCACCTGTTTTAAGATAGGTTTGGTAATTGATCGCAGTATCTTTTTGAACTTGATACCACAATGGCTTTATCTCTTTGGCAAAAGTCTTTACTTCCTTTTCTGTCAAAGGAACTAATTTCTCAAATTGGTTGTTTTGGTATAATTGTGACCAATAAAAAACGGGTAATGCAATATCTAAGTGTATTGAATACGTTCTTTTTTCGTTCAAATACTTTTTCAATTCTGAAATATCTAAAATTGAATTTTGTCCTTTATTGGTTAAGGGTTGAACCAAATTATAACACATCAACATGGCTTTATCTACTGGAGGAACTCCCATAATATCAGGATATTTGTACGGATATAATCGCAACGTACAACTCAATTGTTTCCCAGACAAACTTTTGATTTTTTTCAACAAATAAAAATACTTGTCTCTAGTTGTTTTAGTCCAATCACAATCGATTTGAATTTCATCATAATTAAAAATAATTTTAGAATCTCCGTATTCCTGTTTATGATATTTATCTATCAAAAAAACAATATTATCAGCTAGTTTATCCAATGATTTTTCGTCGTTATATTGAAAAATACCGTTTTTAATAAAAATAGTAGGGACAATTTGAACCGAATCTAACTTTTCTAATTCGTACGTACTGAGTCTGTTTTTCTCGTAAGGATAATTTCCTTGGACTTCATTATAATCTACCTCAAAGAGTTTTACATATAATTTTTTGACACCTAGTTTATTCAAACCTTTCGCTCCTTCTTCTTGTAAAGAACTATTGCCTTTCCAATAATAGAAAGCCTTTTCGATTTTTAGTTCCTTATTTTCTTGGTTATTACAAGAAAACAAAAAAAGAGAAACCAATCCTAAAAGCAGTATTTTTTTCATATTATCTTTTGTATTAAAAATTCAAATTCAACCAAATTTACACTTTTTATTCCTACAAAAAAACTCGCTTATTTCTAAGCGAGTTTTAATGATAGATTCTTACTATAATTTTTTATTTCAAAGGGATATTACCTAAAACTTCTACTAAAAATTTCCAAAATTTCTGAGAAGAGGAAATACTCGCTCTCTCGTCTGGACTATGTGCTCCAAGAATCGTTGGTCCAAAAGAAATCATATCCATATCTGGGTAATTGATTCCTAAAATCCCACATTCTAATCCAGCGTGACAAGCAGCTACTTTTGGTTTTTCATTGTTTTGTTTTTCATAAATTGGCAACAATACTTTTAAGATTTCTGAATCTGGATTAGGATTCCAACCAGGATACGAACCTCCAAATTCCACCTCACATCCCATTAACTCAAATGAAGATTGAATGGCTGTAGCCAAATCATTCTTAGCGGATTCAACCGAAGAACGTGTCAAACATTTTACTTCTAATTTTCCTTCACCAACTACTACAATAGCGATATTGTTTGACGTCTCTACCAACTTATCAAAATCAGCACTCATACTATACACACCATTATGAGCAGCATACATCGAACGTACAAAATAATATTGCGCCATAGGCGGCATAACCGATTTAGGGGTTTTCTTTAATTTTTCAAAAACTACCTCTAAGGTTGGTTCTGTTGTTTTGAATTCGTATTTGATTTCATTTACAACTTGTTGCATATCAAACACAAAAGCTTCATCATAAACAGCTGCAATGATGACTTTGGCAACACTTTCTCTCGGAATCGCATTACGCAAACTTCCTCCTTTGATTTCAGAAATTTGCAATCCAAAGTTATCAAAAGCATCAAACAAGATGCGATTCATAATTTTATTAGCATTTCCTAAACCACGGTGAATATCCATTCCTGAATGCCCTCCTTTTAATCCTTTGACTGTAATAGTATAACCGACTGAGCCTTCAGGTGTTTCTTCCTCATCATACTCCGCAACAGCGGTTACATCGAGTCCACCAGCACAACCTATGCCAATCTCATCATCTTCTTCGGTATCTAAATTCAACAGGATTTCTCCTTTCAAAACACCTGCTTTTAAATTGAATGCACCTGTCATTCCAGTTTCTTCATCAATCGTAAACAAAGCTTCCAAAGCGGGATGTGCAATATCCGAACTTTCAAGAATAGCCATAATAGCGGCCACTCCTAACCCATTGTCTGCTCCAAGGGTCGTTCCTTTGGCACGAACCCAATCCCCATCAACATACATATCAATTCCTTGGGTATCAAAATCAAAAACGGTATCGTTATTTTTTTGATGAACCATATCAATATGCCCTTGTAAAACCACTGTTTTTCGGTTTTCCATTCCTGCAGTAGCAGGTTTGCGAATAATCACATTGCGGATTTCATCTTCAAAAGTTTCCAATCCTAGTTTTGTTCCAAAATCTTTCATAAAAGCAATTACTCGGTCTTCTTTCTTTGAAGGGCGAGGTACTGCATTCAAATCGGCAAATTTATTCCACAAAACTTGTGGCTCTAAGTTTCTTATTTCTTGACTCATGTATCGGGTTTGAAAGTTTTAAATTTTAAGTACTCAAAGTTACAAAGTTTAATCTAACTCATAGTATTGTTTTTGTAAAAGTCAAAATCATTTGAAAAAATCACCCTGATCGTTTACAGTTTAAAAGTTTCAAAAAAGGAATCTTTCCTGTTTACATAGAATTTATGAAAAGTAATTTTTAAATTTGGGAGTATCATACCATTTACTATTTTAAAAAGTTATATCTAAAACTGGAAATTCTTAAGCTCCAAAAAAGCAGACCAAAATACTTTAAATCACAATAAATGTAACTACAATCGACAACAATAGTTCTATTTTTTACTTTATTTTTTACTCCATATAAATAGACTCAAAAGAAAGAAAATCAATAAACTACATTAATAAAAACTGCTATTTAAATTGTTACTGCACCGAATCAGACAAAGAAGGGAATACACTTTAAATGTCTTTTGACTTAAAGCAAGATGTAGTGTGAAGAGAAATCAGTAGTTTATCTCTTTCTTTAATTTGAAAAGGATACGTTGTTAATAGCCCTGATGGAAACGGCATCCTCTTGTGCTGCGATAGCGTGCACAAGAGATATAGTGGACAGCAGGACGATACGTAATTGTATGTAAAATTGTTTTTGCTCCTAAAAAATAAAACCCACTTCATTTTTACACAAAGTGGGTTACTGTTTTATTTGTTCCAAAGTTAAGCCAGAATGGTATCCAATTTTAACGGAATGGAAGTGTCTTTTAATTTTTCTTTGTTGATGATTTTGCCTTCTTTGATGCTTTTAGTACCTATTACATACGCCTTGGCATTGTTGACAGCATCCACAGATAAAAGAGTGTCATCCTGAAAATACCAAACTGAAAAGCTATTAGGAGTTTCCTCTTGACGCAATACGATTTGGTTATAGCCTTGTGACAAGCCCACCATTTGCAATTTGATATCGTATTGATCCGACCAAAACCACGGAATACTATCGTAAACAGGTTGCTTACCACAAATAGCTGCTGCAGCAACTTTAGACTGATCCACAGCGTTTTGCACGGATTCTAAACGAATATTACGGTTGTAATGTGGATTGAAATGATACGTACAATCACCTATCGCGTAAATATTAGCATCACTGGTTCTAGCAGTTTCATCTACTAGGATTCCGTTTTCAATTGTAAGATTGGCTTTTTCAGCTAGTTCTTTATTAACAAAAATCCCCACTCCTATTATCAACAGATCTGCGGTATAGCTGGAGCCGTCTCCACAAATAACTTGGTTGGTGTCGCCTTGATTTTCTATGGCAGTTACATTTTTTCTAGTGAGTACTTCTACCCCATGGTTATGGTGTAAATCATGGAAAAAAGTAGACATTTCAGGAGCAGTCACACGAGCTAGGATCCGGCTTTCACGTTCTAAAACTACTACTTCAGCGCCTAACTTTTTAAGAGAAGCCGCCGTTTCGAGTCCGATATAGCCACCACCGATAACTACTACTCTTTTTTGTGCGCTCGTTTGCATGAAATTGCGAATATCAGACACGTTTTGTGCCGTACGCAGCGGGAATACATTTTTAGCTTTATCTAAACCCGGAATAGGCGGAATAATAGGACGCGCACCAGTAGCAATGACTAATTTAGTGTAGGCTTGTACGGTTCCATCGCTCAAAACAATCGTTTTGTTTTCAGGTTGAATCTCCGCCACAGTAACGCCTAAGTTTAGGCTAATATTTTCCTTTGCGTAACTTTCTTCCGACTTCAATTGGTTTTTATCGATACCATCCTCGCTTGTCAAATAAGCTTTGGACAAAGGCGGTTTGTGGTATGGCATCACGGGATCAGCATCAAAAAGAATGATTTGTCCTTCCCAACCTTCGCGACGCAAAGCGGTAGCACAGTTCACACCTCCATGGCTTGCTCCTATGATAACACAAATTTCAGTATTTTTTTCGTTTGCTGACATACCTTATTATTTAGCTACCTGCAATACGAGGCCATCTAGGGCTTCGCTGATTTCTAACTGGCAACACAAACGACTGAATTCATTAGCGTTATCTGCTAATTCTAACATATCAGTTTCGATTTCGCTTGCTTCACCGGTTTTTGAAACATGTTCTGGTAAAACATGTACATGACAAGTAGCGCAGGAACACACACCACCACAATCACCATCAATTCCTCTTACTCCGTTGTCAACAGCCAAACTCATTACATTTCCCGATGTACCTTCTAAGGTTATACTCTCGTTATCGCTTGTTATAAAGGTTATTTTTGCCATATTTTGTATCTTTTAAAATTATATTTTATTATTTTAAACTAACTTAAGTTTGTGTCTTTTTAAAACACATAGAACATAGATTTTTCAATTTTAAGTTAAGACGCTTTGCTTTTTATAGAAAATCATAGCAATGATGATAATAAAAACAAAATCTATACACACATCTGCAATTAACAATCGTTAGTGTTAAATCTACAATCGGTTTACCTTAGTTAAACTTTACTTGTAAGCTGTGGAATCCTACTTTACGCTTGAATTCCCCTAACTCTTCTATATTTTCTTCAGCATTAAGGATTTCCATGCTTTGTACTTTTTCAGCCAAAACCTCGACCAAAACTTTCATAATCGTACGAGCATGTGTAGCTCCTAAACAATTGTGTGTTCCAAAACCAAAACTCAAATGGGGATTCATTTTACGATCCAACACCACTTCATTTGGGTTTTCGAATACATTAGCATCTCTATTGGCTGATGCCCAACATAAACCAGCTCTTGTATCTGCTTTGATAGCATGTTCACAAACAGCGGTATCTGTTGTAACCACACGTCCCATTTGTGTCAAGGGTGCGAAATAACGAATCAATTCCTCAATCGCTCTATTTCTAATTTCAGGCTCAACACGCAATCTATCTAAAGATTTTGGATGTTCAGCAAAATAAGCAATCGAGTTTGAAACGGCATTAATAACCGTATCACGACCACCTGCAAAAGTCAAGATCATTACCCCTTTGACTTCTTCTTTGGTTAATTTTTTACCATCAACCTCTGAATTTAAAAGCACTGAATACAAGTCTTCACCTGGATTTGCGATTGCTTTATCAATTTGTGCATCGATATAATTGTATAAAATAGCGGCTTTGTCTCCATCTAAGGCTTCTCCTTCACTACGGAAAACATGCGTTCCCCAAGAAATCCATAAATCAGCTTCTTCATAAGGGATGTTCAATAGTAATGTTAATGCTCTAGATTGTAACTTTAAAGAGAATTCACTAATAACATCAACAGAATCTTCAGCCAATACTTCGTCAACCAAAGCACTGATTTGAGCCGTTAGTTTTGCTTGATATGTTTCGTCTAATGGTCTTTTGAACCAAGGATCAAGAATATCTCTAAAATCTTTATGCTGTGGTGGATCAACTTCAAAAGGAATTTGGCGTGTTGTACGGATGTTCACTTCAGATGGAATTACAATTCGCCCTGGCACAGCACCCGATTGATAGGTTTTCCAGTCATGCGCTCCTTTGCGTACGTCTTTATGACGCAAAAGGATGGTTACTGGATCGTTTTGATCATCCATTTCACCAAAACCTTGGGTCGTTCTTGCTTCTTCAAACGGGTCGTTAAATTCGCTTTTCTTCATATCAAAAAAGATTTAATTGCTATACTATGCAAAGATTGTTATAATAAAAAAGAATCAACTATTGTTTTTTATCACATATATAAACTATTCTGTAGATTTAATTCTTATTTTTGCTTTTTAATGATGATATAGAGACTAATCTTAAGAAGTTAGAGGTTAGAAGTGGGATCTGGGTACAGAAAACATTTGTGCACTGAGATGACTTTGTGGTTAAAAATATAGGAACACAGATTAGAAAAATTAAAAAAATCTTATATGAACTTAGTATTCACTTTAGCTTAAAATAGAAAACTTATATGACTTATATGTTAAAATAATATCCATTCCGAGTAGAAAATTTAGAAACAAAGATGCAAAGTCTCTAAGAAAATGATAGCATTAGTAATCTTGATGCTTAAACTAAAATTCTTATCCTTAGAAACTTAGATCCTCATAACCTCATAACTTAGAACCTCAAAAAATGAAACCCATTCTTGAAGCGATTCATTTAGGTGAACAAAAAACGATCACTGTTTTTAATTATAATGAAGAAAACTTTGAAGCGCCATGGCATTTTCATCCGCAGCATGAATTGACATTTATAGAATCTAGTTTTGGAACTAAATTTATTGGTGATTATGTTGGGCCTTATGAACCAGGGGAATTGGTTTTAGTTCGCTCGAATCTTCCCCATTGTTGGAAAAATCATGAACAAGAAAATATTCCTTCTCAATCCTTAGTCATTCAGTGGAATAAAGGTGTATTTGCAAAGGTACCTGAATTGAATGGCCTATTCGAAATGCTAACCACATCTTCAAAAGGGATTGTTTTTGATACTGAACAAATAAAACCATTACTACCTTCAATCAAAAAATTATTGAATTTGACAAGCGATGAGCTTTATATTCAATTTTTGCATCTGCTGGTTCAACTATCTAAATGCGAATATAAAACATTATCAGAATCGAGTTTTGTAGATGATATTCCATACGAACATAACAACCGCATAACCAAGGTTCATGATTTTATCGAAAAGTATTTTAATCGTAAAATCTATTTGAAAGAAGTCGCGGATTTGGTTAATATGTCGGAACAATCTTTTTCCCGTTTTTTTAATAAAATGATGGGGCGTTCTTTTTTTACTTTCCTAAATGAATACCGCATCAATATGGCCAGCCGTATGTTGTTGTATTCTGATAAATCGGTTTCTCAAATTGGGTATGACTGTGGTTTTGAATCACCTCCTTTTTTCTTTAAAAAGTTTAACGAAATCTATCAAATCTCCCCTACTAAATATAGAAAGCAGCATTTGAAATAATTAGGAGCGCAACGATTGGATTTCTAATTACGATTGTTCCCGCTTTACACTACAATCTTGTGGGGCATAACGCCCGCCCCACAAGGATTTTCGTTTCAATCGGGGCTAATAATCACTTTTAATTCACTTAATTTCGATAGTAAAATTCATATTTATTTTTAAATTATTTAATCCATTTAATTTTTAATAAATTAAGAAAATTACAGTAATTAAACAACAAGTTTTTTTAAAAAAGAGACGTTTTTTTTTGGTATACGTTGTTATTGTGTTAATATTGTCAAGCCAAACACCAATTAATTAGGAATACAAACATCAAAACCTTTATTTTGATGTCTATAATTAGCAAACTATGAAATCATATTCAATTTTAGAAATAAACGATGTCCTTAAAGGAGTTATTTTAGGAGATACAGTACAAAACATTACTGCTCCCGAACAATTAGAAGTAGCCACTAACACGG
>NZ_JBAWDL010000201.1:0-2657 GCF_049590715.1 Flavobacterium sp. | reverse complement strand
TTAAAATTGCATTGCAACATTGGCAACAATTCGGGATTGAGTTTGCAGGAATAGGAGATGAGGTTTGGTTTATCCAAAATCCAAGTCCACAACGAGGAACTGTAAATGAGGTTGTTTCAGTGAAGGTCATAGATGAAACATATTCCATTTTAAAATTTAAAAATAAAATTCCAACAACTTTAAAAGCAAATGATATTTTAGAAAATAAAACGTGGAATCCTTCTTTTACCATGAGAGGATGTAGGATAACGAAACTTAGAGCTCGTAACATGATGCTCAAAACCCCTTTGAAAATCATAATCGAAAACAATTATCTTTCTTCTGAAATGTCATCAATTGGTTTTAAAGGAGAAACTTTAAATTGGTTTGAGTCGGGTGCTGTAGAAGATGTTATTATCCGTAAAAATCATTTTGTTGACTGTGCTCATGGAGGTGCTGAACATTCCGTTTTATGGATTGCTCCCACTTTAGGGAAATCTTTTAATCAAACGGAGATTTACGACCGAAATATTCTGTTCGAAGATAATTTAATTGACACCTTTGATAACCGTATCGTTTGGGCAGAACGAGTGGATGGTTTAACGATTAAAAACAATACCATAAAACAAACAACTATATTAAAACAATTGTATCCAAAAGCATATTTATTTGATTTAGAAAATTGCAAAAACGTATCCATTATAGGAAATAAATATGAGGGTACAGCAACAAAATTTATAAAAACAGATAAAGCATCTGAACCCACATTAGTAATCAAAAACAACAACGGTTTTTAGAGAAAATCATACTAGAATAGTATCTGGTAAAATGATTTTGATTTGTTTTTTATAAATAAATCAAAATCATTTTTTTGTTTTAAAAACTATTAAAACCTTTAATTGTGTGCTATAAGTCGATAAATCCTGTATTTTTTACTCACAGATACAGCAAATGTACTCACAAATAATGAGTAGACTGCTATTTTGAGTACTTTTGAAAAGGAAATGTATAGTTTTTAAGAAGGGTAATCATTATCTGATAATGGATAAAAAGTAAAACGCTTAAAAGAGGTTTTAATTTTAAATTGCTAACTTTCTTTTTTGATTACAAAAGAAATAAACGAGAATATTAAATGAAAAATTACGTAAAAATATCGTGTTTAATTGTACTATTAACTTTCGTTTTTCTGTTGTTAATTACAGGATGTAAAAACAAAGTAGAAGCAAATGAAAGCGGAAGTTCAAAACCGAATATTATTCTTTTTGTTGCCGATGATCATGGAATAGATGCATTAGGTGCTTACGGGAATCTTGTGATTCAAACGCCTAATCTAGATAAGCTTGCCGCCGAAGGAACTCGATTTACCAATGCCTATTGTACTAGTGCTAGCTGTGCTGCTAGTCGTTCTGTGATTCTATCAGGGAAATATGGGCATGCAACAGGGTCGTATGGGCATGTGCATGATTATCATCATTTTAGTACTTTTGATGATGTAAAAACACTACCCGTTTTATTAGAAGAAAATGGTTATCTCACAGCTAGAATTGGAAAATACCACGTAGCGCCCGAAAAAGTATATCATTTTCAAGAAGAACTAAAAGCCAATCCAAGAAATACCTATGAAATGGCTGAAAAATGTGCTGATGTTTTAAAGTCAGACAAGCCATTTTTCTTGTATTTCTGTACCGATGATCCACACCGTGAAAAATCAACGGATCCAAGCAGATGGGATGCTCCCAATAGTTTTGGAAATAAACCAGAAGGATTTCTTGGAGTAAAAACGACAGTCTATGATCCTAAAGATGTTGTAGTACCTTCCTTTTTACCTGACACGAAACAATCTAGAGAGGAAATAGCACAGTATTATCAAAGTATTTCTCGTATTGACCAAGGTTTTGGGAAATTGATGAACATGCTAAAAGCCGCTGGAAAAGATAAAAATACCATTGTGTTTTATATTTCGGATAACGGAATGGCTTTTCCCGGTGCTAAAACCACTGTTTATGAACCTGGAATTAAACTGCCTTGTATCATCAAAGATCCTTTTAAAACCAAAAAAGGAAATGTAAACAAAGCCATGATTTCATGGGTAGATTTAACGCCAACTATTTTAGACATGGCAGGTGTCGATGCTGGCAAAACCAAATTCCACGGCCGTTCTTTCAATTCGATTATCGATGAAGAAAATCCAAAAGGTTGGGATCAAATCAATGCTTCGCATACTTTTCACGAAATTACAATGTATTACCCAATGCGTGTGGTGCGTAAGGGAGATTATAAATTAATTTGGAATATTGCCCATCCTTTAGAATATCCTTTCGCATCGGATTTGTGGGCTTCGTCCACTTGGCAACAAGTCTATAGAGATAAAGGTAAAAACTATGGAAAACGCACTGTCGATGCGTATTTGCACCATCCAGAATTTGAATTGTTTGATTTAAAAAACGATCCTGATGAGGTAAATAATTTAGCAACCAACAAAAAATTCGCTCCTGTTTTGGATTCGATGAAAACCAAATTGAGAGCCTTTCAAAAAGACACGAGAGATCCGTGGATAATTATGTGGGATCATGATAGTAGATTTCAAGGTACTGGTGTCAATCTTTAATAAAATATAATTTAAAATATAAATAATGAATCATTTCTTTTTAAGAGTATTTACAGTTGCAATACTGTTT
>NZ_JBAWDL010000200.1:0-4637 GCF_049590715.1 Flavobacterium sp. | reverse complement strand
GGAAGAACAATGGCGGGGCGGCGCCTTATTTAATGTAAGATAGTATTAGTTAAAAAATAGATACAGGCATTTCTTATGCCTGTATCTATGATGCATTAATTTAACAAGAAAGCCTCTTTACCCTTGTACGCATAATCTGTACATAGATTAAATGCAAACTGTGATTTTATTTGGGCAGTTCCCCCCATTAAAACAGAATGTAATTTGGCTTCTTCATTTTTATAATTACGTATATTTTGAAAGTACCCAGTAACGGCATTATAGGCACCAAAAACAGTTCCTTGAGTCGTGTCCGTTACTTGTGTTGGGTCAGACAAAGCATATTCATAAGCTGATTCTACCATATTAGTAAAATAAGTAGAAAAATGCTCTTCTTTGTCTTCCTGTATTTTTTTCAAGATTTCTTTGTTGGGAACTAAAGCCAATTGAATTAGTTTTTTTAACTCTTTATCCGCTATTTTAATTTTAGTCCATTGATTAAAAATAGTTTCCATTTGTTGGGATAGGATGTCTGATATGCCCATTACTTTGTGTGCCTGTTCCAAGCGTTGTTTAGCGTTAGAAGTGTGACGAATGCGTACGCTATTGGCTTGCGTGCGTAAGGCAGCGTTAAGAGTATTGGCGCAAACAATACGAATAGGAGTAAAGGCGGCTGTAATGCTACCGCTTCCGTCGTGGGAAGTTGTTAAGAATAGGTATTTTTCTATTAGGTCTTCTTTTCCTACTCGAATATAGTCAGGTAGTTTAGCCGTAATAAAAATACGTTCCCCTTTCCCCAAAGCACCTGCGGTTTCATATAAAATACCATCCCCATTTACAATACTGTCAAAAAAGGAAAAAGCTTCTATATTTTGAACAATTTGATATTCTTTACCTACAACACCAAGAACTGTATTAGTATCTGTTCTTATGGTGCTAAAATAATTAGGTACTTCTATTGCAGTGTGTTCTGAAATTGGTGTCAATAATTTTCTTTTTTCTACTTCATAATCCAATCCAGCATGATGAATTGCTTCAGCACTGGTTGGATATTCCTGCACAATTTGCCCCAAATTGTGCCAGGCTTTTTCTTTTACACTCATAAAACTGTGTTTTCCTAATTTTTCGTTGAAATTGATTTGATGTGACATGGTTTTAAAATTTATAGATTATTAAAAATGAATTAAAACGGTAAATCCTCTGCAGGTTCGTTTTTATTTTCTGAGCTATTCATTCCCGTTATTTTGTTATTTTTAGCAAAAACTAAAATTTTAATATTGTTGGTATGAAAAGTGATATTGCCAAAAGCTTTTCCCTCAGCATTGCTATACACATTTAATCCAATGCGCCCAAATAATTGTACTAATGTTCCTTTTTTAAGTACCTGTGCAGTTTTTGAGTTCAACCAATACGAACAACTAATGAAAGTGGTTACTTCTTTTAATTCGTTACTTCCTTTGGGTTTGTAGGCATCATTTATAGCTATACTAAAATTGACTACCTCTTGGGTTTTGTTTACTTTGTGAACTGTTGCATGGGCTGTAAGCCTTCCTGTAATTTCCATAATTATAAGTTTTTGAGCGTTATTGTTTATTTTTCTATGACCGTCTCTACTAAAAAATGTTTAAAAAGAAAAAACGGAAAAAAAGAAAGCAAGAGGCTAGTAGAGCAACTAATACAAAGTGCTATAAGTCCCGAAGGGGGAGCAAGAGTAAACGCAGCTCATTATGCGCACGACGTATTGGGGCACTACTATCTTAGCTGCCCTTTTAGTCCGTTTCGAATGAAAACTCGATTTGAAATTAACTTATAGCATCAGCACAACAAATAGAAAAATTGACAGAATGCTGATACTAGAATCCATTCTTTTTCATTCTATTTTTGGGATTTTAAAAGCATTGTTGCTTCTTTTTTTTGACTACATTTCTATAATTATAGAAAATTAAAATGACTTTTTAGTTTTTCTATAACGGTTTACAAGGTTTTGATTTTTAGAACTTTAAAGTGAATAGTTAAAGCTTTTTAGTAGCAAATAAAAGCATTTCAGAATATTAATAAATTATTAAATAAATAGTTTCTGAAAGCATCAAAGTGTCTATTCGACTAATTTTGTTGCACCTTTCTTCAAATTCCAAATCGCATCATGAAAACTAATTTAGTCCGAAGATTACACGAGGGAGATGATTCTTGTTTTAAAGAAATCTATGAATTATATCATTTCAAAGTTTTTAGTTTTGTAAAAAAATACACGACACAACTTGCCGATGCAGAAGATGTCACCCAAAATGTATTCATCCATCTCTGGAAGTACCGCAATGCTTTAGACACTACAATCGAATTGGAATCCATTCTCTTTAAAAGTTCCAAACAAGAAATTTCAAGATGGTATAAAAAGCAAAACAGAATTTTTTCGGTAGAAGACAAACAGTTGCTAAAAGATTTGGATCGGACGGATACAGAAGAAGAGTCCATGAATACGAAAATGGAAAGTATCGAATCTCTTTTGGAACAGATCCCAGAAAGAAGGCGAAAAATATTTGATTTATATACGTTTGAAGAGTTGAGTCATAAGGAAATCGCACTAAAAATGGATATGTCATCGAGTGCTGTAGCCAACCAAATTTCAAAAACAGTACAATTCCTTAAGAAAAATGCTGTTGAGCATCATGAGTTATACTGGTTTGCCATTATGTACGCTGTCCATTCTTGATGACCTTTTTATTTTAGTATTGCTAATTAACCAGTTTGTACTATTGGTAAAAGAATTGGTTACTGCTAGAAACACAAATGGCTTTTCTACATCATTTCTCCTTCTTTTAGTTTACAATTTATTTACAAACACCTCTTGTTTGTTATCAAAACATTATTGCTTGCTTCCCCCCGTGATATTTTGAACCTTTAAAATCTAATGTATATAAACGAAAGCACTGATACGAATAATGCTTTTTCAAAAATAGTTAATACACTTAGGAAGATGGGGTCAATAAACGGAAGTAAAAACAATATAAAAAGAGAATGGGATAGTATTCCCAAACAAGGAATACTGCCGTACGAGACAAAAACACGGATGTGGAATACTATTGAAAAAAACACTGTATTCAAGAAAAGACGTCGTCAGCGATGGATGGCTGCCGCTAGTGTCTTGTTTCTTTTGTCTATTGGGAGTTACCAAGTGGTATTTAATCCTATTTTTTCCAAAACCCGAATAGTGGCTACTAAAACATTTCCACAAGACATTCGTATTCTTCACTTACCGGATGGTACTCGCGTTTGGGTCAATGAGAATACTGAAATCAGTTATCCTAAAGAATTTGGGAGTAATGAAAGAAGTGTGACGCTAAAAGGGGAAGCTTTTTTTGAAGTAAAAAGAGATCCATCAAAACCCTTTGTTATCCGTTCAGGAGAAATCAAAACTACCGTTTTAGGAACTTCCTTTGCTATTAAAGCTTATGATGGAATGGCACCCGAAGTTAGGGTTAGAACTGGTAAGGTAAGAGTAGATGGCAGAAACAATACTGTCTTATTAGAAAAAGGAGATGCGGGGGTAATGGCTCCAAAAACGAAAACGCTTCAAAAACAAAAAACAGAAACACTAGAACCCGAATGGAAGAAAATGATGTTGGATGTAGATGGCTTGACACTAGATCAGGTTATCGTACAGCTTCAGTCTTTCCATCATTTTGACGTACAGTACGCTAATGATAATTTAAAGAAACTCAAATTAAGCGGAACATTGGATGCAAGACAAGGCTATGTTAAAATGTTACAAACAGTGGCTTTTGCTGTTGAAGTAGAAATTAAAGCTACGGACAGTATTCATTATAGTATCAGCAAATAAAAAAACACTAGTGTAAGCAACCGTACACTTTTTATAATCAAACATTACAAACACAAAATTTTCATTATGAACAACATTATTTCCAAGCAATTATCTATTGCTAGCTGGATTTTATTCATGGGTCTATTAATTGGAGCCAGTACTATGCGAGCGCAATCGGGCACTGTTTCCGTAGATTTTAAAAATACGGCACCTAAAGAGATTATTAAAAGCTTAGAATCGCAAACCCCTTATAAATTTATATATCAAAAAGATATTAATCTTGATGATCCTAAAATAACACTTCAAAAGAAAAATGTTTCTATTGATGAAATATTAAAAAATTTACAAGTATTGACCAACCTTAATTTTCTGAGAAATGAAAATAACATTGCTATAAATAAAAAAACAAATCCTAAGAAACCGGGAAAGATTACGGGAAAGGTCGTTGATAACACCGCCCTTTCCTTGCCAGGAGCTACTGTTAGCATACTTGAGAATGGATATTCTACCATTACGGACAATGATGGTAATTACTCCTTTTCATTAGAACCGGGAACTTATACTTTGGAGATTAGTTTTGTGTCTTTTCAAACTCAAAAAATTACAGGCGTTAAAGTTAGTGAAAATGATATTACCCCACTAAATGTGGCATTAAAAGAAGATGCTGAATCTCTAAAAGAAGTAGTTATTACAAAAACCTATCAAAAAGCCACGGCTTCGGTTGAAGGGATGCTTTTAGAACAAAAAAAAGCAGCGCAATTTTCCGATGGTATTTCTGCCGAGCAAATAGCTAGAACTCCTGATAAGGATGTGGGAGCAACATTGAAACGTATTACAG
>NZ_JBAWDL010000199.1:0-8871 GCF_049590715.1 Flavobacterium sp. | reverse complement strand
GCTTATCGCTCAAGATGTATAGTCTTTCACACCGTCACACCCCATTTGATGAATTAAAACGTGTGTCGCATTACCCTATGCACAATTTATCGGCAGTAACGCGTCAATCCTGTCATTTAAGTATTATTAACAATGATCAATTGTTGATTATTGCTCAAATGCGTAGCCCTAACGCCGTATCGCTTTCCATTGAAGAAGGGACACATTTTCCGCTCACTTTGACCACATCTGGCAGGGTTTTCTTATCGATGTTTCCTGACGAAAAAATAAACGATATCCTCAACCGTGATATTCATTATAATAAATGGAATCAAAAACAAAAAGACGAGTTGGTGGAATCCATCCAAAAAGTAAAAGAAGATGGCTACCGTTTTGCCAAAAGTAAAATCACCAGTGGAATCACTGATTTTGCCGTTCCCATAGGTCTTGATGACTCGGATCTAAAAGCCGTTTTGGCTGTATCCGTGTTTACCTCCAGCTTAGACGACGAAATTAGTGTAGAGCAAATTCTAAAAGCACTCAAAACCACCCAAGCCGAAATCAACACCTTGATTGGAGGATAAAAATGTCAAAAGAGTAATATTTTAGTAGTAATATCAAAGCTGTGAAAAATCTCCGTCTGGACACAAGTTTTTATATTGGCGAAAAATAAATTTTGATAGAGAGGTAATTAAGAGATATAAAAGACTCACTTAATCAAAGTGAGATTATAATAAGCTTCCAATAGAAGAAAAGATATCTTAGAAATGGATAGGGTGCCAAAATTCAAAAAAGTATGAAGTCAAGCTGAAGAAATAAATCCAGTATGAAGAGGAATCATCAACTACTATCACAAATTTCGGAAAAAGCGATATTAGAAACATATGGGGACAACTAAGAAGACGACTACTTAAATGGGAAAAATACGTAAAATTATTACTGAAATAAAAAAAAGACCGAATTGAATATGCTCTATTGTATGTTAATATTTTGTGTGTTAGTATCTTAGATAACTGTCAATCTTTAAATCTTAACACTTAACTTCCTTCTATCCAATCAATCGTATTCAATCCCTTCTCCATCAAATACATATTTGTTTGACTAAAATGTTTGTTCCCAAACCATTTTCCTTGATTCGCACTCATAGGCGATGGATGTCCAGATTCCAAAACTAAATGTTTCGTTCGATCAATCTTAGCACCTTTCTTCTGAGCAAATCCTCCCCAAAGCAAGAAAACGATACCCTTTTTCTCTTCTGAAATTTTCTGAATAACAGCATCCGTAAAACGATTCCATTTTAGATGTTTGTGGCTGTTAGGACTGTCTTTTCTAACCGTTAAAGAAGCATTCAATAACAAAACTCCTTGTTTTGCCCAAAATTCTAAATTCCCAGAAGTAGGCACAAAAATCGAATCCAAATCATGACACAATTCCTTATAAATATTCCGTAACGATGGTGGAATCTTCACCCCATCATTCACAGAGAAACTCAAACCATTCGCCTCTCCTTCACCATGATATGGATCTTGCCCAATAATTACTACTTTTAGGCTTAATAAAGCACAATTATTAAAAGCCGAAAAAATCAACTCTTGCGGAGGAAAACAAGTGTTTGTTTTGTATTCTTCATCAACTGTTTTTATTAATTCTTTAAAATAAGGTTGTTGTATTTCGTCTTCTAAAAGAGTTTGCCAATCAGGAGTAAGGTTAATTTGCATTTTAATACTAAGTTTATATTACAAAGATACATTTCCTTAGATAAAAAAGTAAAAAAGATATTTCATAAAGCTACAATGAGAATAACAAAGCTTCACTAAGAATTAGTAAAAGAGTCTATAAATATACCTTTGTGTGTCTCTGTGAAAAACTTTGTGATTCTTAGTGAAATAGCCATACGATTAACTATTTTTGCATAAAAGAAGCACTCACATAGAATGATATCCATTACCGAAAAAACACTACAAGACTTACAGTTTTCAACCGTTCTTGAAACCATTTCAGCCATCTGCAACACAGAACTTGGAAAACAAAAAGCTTTATATATAACTCCATTTAGAGACAAAGAAACTTTGATGGAATCCTTGATGCAAACCTCAGAGTATGTTTCATCTTTTCAAAATAACAACGCTATTCCTAATCATGGTTTTGATGCCATTACGCATGAAATTAAATTTCTAGCGATTGAGGATAGTATGCTTGAAGTAGGAAGTTTTAGAAAAATTGCCAATCTTTCGACTACAGTAAATTTCTTGTTGAATTTTCTACAAAAATTTGACGATTACTATCCATACATCAACAAAAGAGCAAATGAAGTCGAATTAACCAAAGATATTATCTCGCTTATTGATGTAGTCGTTGATAAATATGGCGAAATTAAAGACAATGCTTCTCCTGATTTAGTAGATATTCGCAGGAATATGAATTTAATTCGTGGCAAAGTCAATCAAAGTTTTGGAATCGCTTTAACACAGTATAATGGTTTAGGATATTTAGATGACATCAAAGAGAGTTTTGTTCAAAACCGCCGCGTTTTAGCTGTTTTAGCCATGTACCGTCGAAAAGTTCGTGGAACCATCTTAGGAAGTTCTAAAACGGGAAGCATTGCATATATTGAACCTGAAACAACCTTACGTTATTCCCGTGAATTAAGCGTGCTGGAATACGAAGAAAAAGAGGAAATCAACCGCATCCTAAAGCAATTATCAAACAATATAAGACCCTATTTGTCTTTGTTAAAAAAGTACCAAGACTTCCTAAGTGATGTAGATGTGATTGCTGCCAAAGCAAAATATGCGGATAGAATCAACGGAATCTTACCTGAAATCACTGATAACCGTCGCCTGTATTTTAGAGATGCTTATCATCCTATTTTGTATTTGAATAATAAGCAAAAAAAGGAAATCACCTATCCACAAACTATTGAGTTGCAACAAGAAAATCGCATCATTGTGATCTCGGGACCTAATGCTGGAGGTAAAACCATCTCGCTTAAAACCGTGGGATTACTCCAATTGATGCTCCAATCAGGAATGCTTATTCCAGTGCATGAACGTTCAGAAACCTTTTTATTTGACAGGATACTTACAGATATTGGAGATAATCAATCTATTGAAAATCACCTTAGTACCTATAGTTACCGACTAAAGAACATGAACTACTTCTTGAAGAAGTGCAACGACAAAACCATGTTCTTGATTGATGAATTTGGTACAGGTTCTGATCCTGAATTAGGAGGAGCTTTGGCGGAAATATTCTTGGAGGAATTTTACCATCGAGAAGCCTTTGGAATTATTACGACCCACTACTCCAATTTGAAAATTCTAGCGAACGAATTGCCATTTGCAACCAATGCTAATATGCTTTTTGATGAAAAATCATTAGAACCTATGTACAAATTAGTCTTAGGACAAGCGGGTAGTTCATTTACATTTGAAGTCGCATTAAAAAACGGAATTCCATTTAGTTTAATTAACCGTGCGAAGAAGAAAATTGAAGTTGGAAAAGTTCGCTTTGACAAAACGATTGCAACTTTGCAAAAAGAACGCTCTAAGATGGAGAAAACCTCTCAAAACTTAAAAGAAGAGGAAACTAAAGCCCGTGAAGAAGGAAAGAAAATGGAAACCATTAATGAAAAAATAAAATCCAAACTAGAAAGCTATCAAGAATTGTATGATAGCAACCAAAAAACAATCTATCTAGGACAAAAAATTGATGATTTAGCAGCCAAATATTTTAATAGTAAGAATAAAAAAGATTTAATTGGTGAGTTTTTGAAAATCGTTGAAATCGAAAATTCAAAACGTAAAATAGCAACACCTAAAGAGGTAAAAGCTATTGTAGCCAAGAAAAAAGAAGTTATCAAAGAGGCAGAAGTTATCGTTGAAGAAATTCGTCAAGAAAAAAAAGAAAAGAAACTAAAACCTGTCATCGAAAAGCCTAAACACATTTTAAAAGTAGGTGATCGCGTCCGTATGATTGACGGAAAAGCTGTGGGAAGTATTGACAGCATTGAAAAAAAGAAAGCTACAGTCAATTACGGGATTTTTACTTCTAAAGTAAACTTAGAGGAATTAGAATTGGTTGAGGCAGTTAAGAAAAAGTAAATGACACAAGCTAAAAGTTATTATGATTGAAATTTGGAATTTTCATATTGAAAATCAATTTTATCTAGTGTGATGAGTGAGACATCCTTTTGTGCTAGCAAAAGCGGAAATAAGAAATATAGATAGCGGACAGTATGAATCTAAGTTTTATAGGCCTATATATAATGCTTTAAAAAAATACTACATATTGAATAAATTGTATAATATAATTCGATCACCGTAATTAATATACAATTGTTTACGATTGTCTTGGTTTTTACGGGTAATAATCGATATTATACAGTCAATCCCATTGTTGTTTTTACATGTAAAAGAATAAACAATATCAGTATCACTTTCTGTTTCTGGAAGGTAATTCACCACTTCAAATAATTGGATCATTTCAGAGTACACTACGATTCGGTTTTTATTGGTATCTAGCGTCACTAATAGATTTACTAAATTCAAATCAGACCATTCGCCCCATTTTCCATTTGGTTTTTTATCTAAAACACTTAGCCCAGAAGTTTTAAACTTATACGTTTGGCTATGTATATTTTGTATTGCAAAAACAAAAAACAATAAGACTATAGCAAATTTTAATGAGGTCATTTTTATATCTTTTAACATTATGAGATTCCTCCCTGTATTTTTTTACTTAAAAAGCTTTGTGAGATAATTCCATTCTAGCTTTTTCAAAATTTGTTATGATTTCTTCGATAATTATTTTAGCAGGTTTGATGGTATGAATCAATCCTGCAATTTGTCCTATTTCGAGTTCACCAGCATCTAAATCACCTTCAAACATTCCTTTTTTAGCTCTAGTTCTCCCTAATAATTCTTTTAAATCATTAGTAGTAGGACATTGAGAATATAATTTCTGAATCTCTTCATAAAATTTATTTTTTATTAATCGAACAGGAGTTAATTCTTTTAACGTCAATTGGGTATCTCCCTCCTTTACTTCTAAAATCTTTTGTTTAAAATTTTCATGTGCCGAGGATTCCACCGAAGCTACAAATCTACTACCTATTTGCACTCCGTCAGCTCCTAGAACCATTGCTGCCAGCATGCCTTGCCCTGTTGCGATCCCACCCGCAGCAATTATGGGAATATCAATTTGTTCTTTCACCATAGGAAGTAAAGTAAAAGTAGTAGTTTCATCTCTACCGTTATGACCACCTGCTTCAAAACCTTCAATTACTACAGCATCCACTCCTGCCGCTTGTGCTTTTAAGGCAAAAGTAACACTACTCACAACATGAACAACGGTGATACCATGCTGTTTCAAATAAGGTGTCCAAGTTTTTGGATTTCCTGCTGAAGTAAAAACGATTTTCACTCTTTCTTTAACGATAATATCTATGATTTGTTGCAAATCAGGATACAACATAGGAATATTAACTCCAAAAGGTTTTGAAGTTGCTTTCTTGCATTTTTGAATGTGCTCCTGGAGTATTTCCGGATGCATAGAACCAGCGCCTATCAATCCTAATCCACCAGCATTACTAACGGCACTAGCTAATTTATAACCACTTACCCAAACCATTCCTGCTTGGATGATAGGATACTCTATATTAAAAAGGGACATAATTCTATTCATAGAGGTACATTAAAGTTTAATAATTTTTCCTGTTTTCGAAAATGTATTAAATTCTAATTTGTAAAAATAAGTACCACTTGATAAAGATTCTAATGAAATGGGCTCAATAGGCACTAAACTTTCTGCTTCTAAAACTTTTTTACCAAAAACGGAATAAAACAAAACACGTCCGTTCTTAAAGCTTTTTGGAAAATCTACATGAACAAAGTTTGTTGTAGGATTAGGATATATTTTTATAGTCTCTGATTCTGAAAAATCTTCAATTTCAGGCAATACAATACCCAAAGCCAAACTAAAATCAGGAATTCCATATCCATATTCATTAGTAGGACTCGTAAATTTACTTGAAGACCGAATTACCATATCTTTAATTTCTTGATTGGTTTTATGAGGGAATGCTTGCCATAAACAAGCAACCATACCAGCAATAATAGGTCCAGAAAAGGAAGTACCACTAGCAGTAACTATATTTCCTTTTTCATCAGATAAAATAGTCGCTTGTCCTTGTGCCATTACATCAGGTTTGATTCTTCCATCATAAGAAGGACCAATAGAACTAAAACCAGCCCTTGTACCTTTACTATTAACTGCTCCTACTGTCAAGACTGAAAATGCATCGGCAGGTGCACCAATATGTGGTTCTGAAGTATTTCCTTCATTTCCTCCCGAAGCAACTACTACCATTCCTCTTGAAAAAGCAATATTAGCTCCTTTAGAAACAAAAGTGGCATTGCCAGACATATCTGCATAATTGTAATCATAAGCCGAATTAGTATGGTCTCTAAAATACCCTAATGAAGTTGTAATGATGTCAACACCTAAACTATCTGCTTTTTCTGCTGCCTGTACCCAATAGGATTCTTCAACAGGATTTTCATCAACATCATCTTCAGTAATAAACAAATAATAAGAAGCATCAGGAGCACTTCCTACTAATGAATTTTCAGAATATCCTGCCATACTAGACAATACATAAGTACCATGTGTTCCTCCTGAATAATAGTTATCATTATGCCCTACAAAATTATAGCCACCTACTATTTTATTAGCGTTTCTTATTCTTGCAAAAGGAGCAACAGTATTCACACCTGGAAATCCAGAATCCAAAACTGCAATAATTTTTCCTAATCCAGTATAATTTTGTTTGTGTAATACATCACCATTAAGCATCTTAATTTGGTTTTCCGAAACACCATAGTTATGGTTAACTGTAGTATTTTTTGTTTTGCCTGCCATTCTTACTTTTTCAGTTTGAGCAGACTTATTGGATAAATTTAATGTTTTATTAGCAAAAATAATTTTTTCAATAAAAGGATGTTTTTTTAACGATCGAATAGCAGCTACATTTCCTCTTAGATGAATTGCATTTAACCATTTAGACTGAGCCATCACCGTAAAACCATTAGTTTTTTTGACTTCGTTAATGAAACTGTAATTGATTGGAATATCCTTAAAGTCGATGGCTATTTTCTGATTGCTACGTCTGTCTAAAGCTCTTTGAGAAAGCATTTTTAAAGGAGCGTCATAATAAACTTGTTCATTTGCTTTAGCATTAAAATAAACCCAAGCTTCCTCCTGTGCTGTGATAGCAAAACAGATAAAAAAGAAAAATAAACATAAATTTTTTTTCACAGAAATGAAATTAATTAACTAATTAAAGACAGTAAATATACTAAACTCCTTTAATTAATGTTAACACAATGAATCCTTCCTCTAAATTAGTAAAAAAAACTAAGAAATCACCCCAGAACCTACTAATTCGTCCTCATGATACCAAGCTGCAAACTGTCCTTCGGTAATTGCTGATTGTGGTTCGTCAAAAGTAATATACATTCCGTTTTCAAATTGCTGTAACGTAGCTTTTTGCAACGGTTGACGGTAACGAATACGCACCATCGCTTCCATTGTCCCTCCATTGGCCAAAGCCAAATCTTCCCGAATCCAATGAACCTCTGACGATTCAATAAATAATGCACTACGAAACAATCCCGGATGTTGTGCTCCCATACCTGTATAAATCGTATTCGTTTCTACATTAGTTGCAATGACAAACAAGGCTTCTTTGGTTCCGCCTACATTTAATCCTTTTCGTTGTCCTACCGTAAAATAATGTGCTCCTTGGTGTTTTCCTACCACTTTACCCATCTTAGGCGTATAATCAACTTTGCTTGAAGATAAAGTTAATACATCAAAACCTAAAACTTTTTCTGCTGACTCAGTTGTATAAATAGGGTCTAAAGCATCAATTTGTATAATTTGACCTTCTTTGGGTTGTAGTTTTTGTTGTAAAAATTCTGGTAAACGTACTTTTCCAATGAAACAAAGTCCTTGTGAATCTTTCTTTTCAGCAGTTACTAATTCCATTTCGGATGCAATTTCTCGCACTTCTGGTTTGGTTAATTCACCTATTGGGAACAAAGCCTTAGACAATTGTTCTTGTGATAATTGACAAAGAAAATACGATTGATCTTTATTAGTATCAATTCCTGCTTTTAATTGGTAAACGATTTTACCTTCTACTTCTATTTCGCTTTTACGACAATAATGACCCGTAGCTACGAAATCAGCTCCAAGACTTAATGCGATTTTCATAAAAACATCAAACTTTATTTCGCGATTGCAAAGTACGTCAGGATTTGGAGTACGTCCTTTTTCGTATTCGTTGAACATATAGTCCACAATTTTCTCTTTATATTCTTCGCTTAAATCAACGGTTTGAAATGGAATTCCAAGTTTTTCAGCTACTAATAAAGCGTCGTTGCTATCTTCTAACCAAGGACAATCATTCGATATAGTAACCGAATCATCGTGCCAGTTTTTCATAAAAAGACCGATCACTTCATATCCTTGTTGCTGTAACAAATAAGCTGCTACACTGGAATCAACACCACCCGAAAGACCTACTACAACACGTTTCATTATAAATTTTGTTTTTGTGAGAGTGCAAAGGTACAACCTTTATACGGCTATTTACCTTAAACTTTGTTAATTCCAGCC
Source organism: Flavobacterium sp. (assembly GCF_049590715.1). GTDB lineage: Bacteria > Bacteroidota > Bacteroidia > Flavobacteriales > Flavobacteriaceae > Flavobacterium. Next base: position 210 of record NZ_JBAWDL010000199.1, on the reverse strand, counting down.
CGAACGAGCTTGTTTACTTAACCGCAGATTCGCAGATTATTACAACCTTTATTATGTAACTAGAGATAAATTAATTTGCGCTAATTTCGCTGAAAGCGATTTATTTACAATCAAAAATTTTATTCAACCAACGAATTTGAGGCTGTTTTTTTTATCTTTTAGAACTAAATTTGTAGTTAATTCCTTTTTTGAGTATTAGCTGTTTTAAGA
>NZ_JBAWDL010000198.1:0-11168 GCF_049590715.1 Flavobacterium sp. | reverse complement strand
AAACCAAAAAGGTTGTAGAAGTCTTTGCGGTATCCTTCAAGATCTCCTATTTGCTCTAGGTTTTCTGTTACGGCTTCTTGCCATAAAGCGGCAACTTTAGCTTGAACGTCTTCTCTCATTTCCCAGTCGTCAATGCGAATACGTCCTTGCTCGTCTGTAGGTACTTCAGTTCCGTTGTACAAACGATCCGCGTATAAACGTTGGATTTGTTCGATACAACCTTCGTGAATTCCTTCGGCTTTCATGATTTTATACAATAAAGAGATGTACAATGGAATTACTGGAATCGCTGAACTTGCTTGTGTTACCAAGGCTTTGTTTACCGATACATACGCTTTTCCGTTCAAATCAGCCAAGCTTTTAGTGATGTCAAAAGCAGTAGCTTCTAAATGATCTTTAGCACGACCGATGGTTCCTTTTCTGTAAACAGCCTCAGTCAATGATGGCCCGATGTAAGAATACGCTACTGTTGTAGCGCCTGGAGCTAATAAATTTGCCGCTTTTAGAGCGTCCATCCACATTGCCCAGTCTTCACCTCCCATTACAGCGATGGTGTTCTCAATATCATCACCACTGCATGGCTCGATAGAAACCTCAGATACTTTTCCTGAGTGAAAATCAACAGTTTTATTTGTGAAAGTTCCACCGATAGGTTTTAGAACTGAACGGTGCATTACTCCTGTATTAGGATTAGTACGCACTGGCGATGCCAAACTATAAATTACTAAATCAATCTGACCTAAGTCGGCTTTGATTAAGTCTAATGTTTGTTCTTTTATTTCGTTAGAGAAAGCATCTCCATTGATACTTTTTGCATACAATCCTGCTTTAGTAGCTTCTTTTTCAAAAGCTGCAGAGTTGTACCATCCTGGCGAAGCAGTTTTTCCTTCGGCTGGTCCTTTTTCAAAAAACACACCGATAGTTGCTGCATTTGATCCAAAAGCAGAGGTAATTCTAGAAGCTAATCCAAATCCAGTTGAAGCTCCAATAACCAAAACTTTTTTAGCACCGTCAATAGCACCTTTTGATTTTACATATTCAATTTGATTTTTTACGTTTTGCTCACATCCTTTTGGTTGAGATGTCAAACAAATGAATCCTCTCATTCTAGGTTCTATAATCATGTTTCTTTATTTACTCGTTATTTATATAGCGCTAAAAAGCAGTTTAAATTTCGTTTATTTCGAGAACAAATATAATTGAATATATTAGTTCAGCAAGGCTTTGGCGTGATTTAAGGCTGAGTCTGATACTACAGCTCCTGAAAGCATTTGTGCAATTTCGACAATTCGTTCTTCAGGATTTAGTAAAACCAATTCAGACTGAGTGTCTTCGCCCACGGTTGACTTGAATACTTTAAAATGCGCATTTCCTTTCGCCGCAATTTGTGGCAGGTGTGTAATGGCAAAAATTTGCATTTGTTGGCTCATTTCTTTCATGATTTCACCCATTCTAATTGCAATTTCTCCTGAAACTCCAGTGTCAATTTCGTCAAAAATCAACGTTGGCAATTTAGAGTACTGCGCTAAAATAGCTTTCACAGCAAGCATGATACGGGACATTTCTCCACCTGAAGCTACTTTTTTCAGTAAACCAAAATCAGTTCCTTTGTTAGCAGCGAATAAGAATTGTAATTCGTCTTTTCCGTTTTCAAAATAAGTCGCCGTTGGCGTTACTTTGATATTAAAACGCACATTAGGCATTCCTAAAGTCGCGAGTATGGAAATTAACTGATCTCCTAAAACTGGAATTGCGATTTGACGGTTGTCAAAAACAGTTTGTGCCAAAGCATCCAATTCTTTGGTTTTTTCAGCAATGGAATGATTTAACGCTTCAATATCACTTTCTAAATTCCCTAATTCTAAAACCGAATTTTCCAATTTAGATTGAATTTCCAAAAGTTCCTCGACAGTTCCAGCCTGGTGTTTCTTTTGCAAGTTATAAATCAACTGCAACTTTTGATTGATCAATTCCAATTGTGCTGGATCACTCAATAAAGACTCTGAGCAGTCGTTCAGCTCTTTCTCAACATCATCCATTTCAATCAAAACACTTGCTACTCTTTCGTGTAAGCTTTGATATTCTGGTGAAAAAGATGCGATTTTATGTAAAGCGGTTTTGATTTCATTCAAATTAGCCAAAACACCAATTGACTCGGCGCTCGTAATCGCTAATGACTTGTCAATCGCTTCTTTGATAACTTCAACATTATTTAGCTTTTCATAATCCGCTTCCAAGGTTTCTTGTTCGCCTGATTTTAGTTTGGCTTCAACTAATTCTGTCAATAAAAATTGATTGTATTCTTGTTCTTTATACGATTCGGCTTGCTTTTTAATCAAAGCATTCAACTTTGATTTCTCAGCCTTGTATTTCTTTAAAACCAATTGATAGTTTAAAAGAATATCCGCATTCTGAGCAATAGCATCAATAATCTTGAATTGTACATTCTCGTCTGACAATTCCTGAGTTTGTTGTTGCGAATGAATATCAATCAAATACAAGCTTAACTCTTGTAATTCCTGTAAATTTACAGGACTGTCATTAATAAATGCACGCGACTTGCCCGAAGGTAAAATTTCGCGTCGTATAATAGTATCGTCTTCGTAGTCTAAATCATTAGACTCGAAAAACGGTTTTAAATTGTATTTGGAAATTTCAAAATGGGCTTCGATGATGCATTTCTCTTCTTTGTTTTTCAACGAAGATAAATCAGCTCTCTTGCCTAAAACTAAACCCAATGCGCCTAAAATAATTGATTTTCCTGCTCCTGTTTCTCCTGTGATTATCGAAAATCCTTTGGAAAAATCAATAGATAATTTCTCAATTAATGCGTAGTTTTTTATCGAAAGTGTGGTAATCATCTAATCTGTTTTGGTAGCTAAATTAATACTATAAAAAAGTTTTTAGTATTTAATCCGTTGGGTCTAATTCTATTTTTATCGTTAATCTATAACTAATGTCACATTGAGCTTGTCGAAATGCTTTAATATGAGGTCTTCGACAGGTTCAGACTGACATTTTTGATTCAATTTTACTTTTGATTTTAATTAAAATCGCTTTTTTTTAACAAGTTTTGATTAATTGCACCCAACGTGTTAGTACTTAATATTTCCCCATTTACTGTTATTCAACGGAGACGTTTTATTTAAACTTTCTAATAAATCTGTAATGGTAATCGTAGGTCCTCCTGAAAAAATAGACACAATTTCATCTGATTTGGCATCAAAAAAAACACGAGTCAAAAAAGCATTTGGCTTTGCAGCATATAATTTATTCAAATCCATTAAAGAGCCTTTAATTTTCTCTTTAGCTCCCTTAAGATCTTTGGTCATCATATCTAAACCTGTATGATAATCTGAAATAGTATTTCTAATTACAAAATAAGTAGGTGATAATAAATCATTAATTAAAAAATAACGGTTTTGATTCCCATCAGTTTGAGACCACCCTTTATAGCCACTTTGTTGTGATACGTTGGCGATATTTTGCGCTACTTCTAAATATTCATCCCCTGATTTTGGAACAAATGAATCTGCATCTAAACCTAAAATAACATAAGTATAAAAGGAAATTACGGAAACTAAATTAGATTCAAAACTATTCGCATTATAGATAATTCTCTCAAACTGCGTGTATTTAAAACTAAAATCCTTGTCGTTATAATTTAAAACTGGAGACGAATAAGAAGAATTATATATAGGTCTTGATGATTGTACTTGAATCGTTGCCTCAAATTGATCTGAATTATTGCCAGAGATCGTAATATACATCGAACAATTGATTTTTTCATTTTGCTTTAATGCTTTGCCTGTCCAATCTGTTTTATTTACAAACTCTGTTAAAGAAGTTTCTAACGTTTTGTAAACGGATTGATTCGTATTAGCTAATTTTTCAGAATTGACTGTAATAGTACAATTCAATTGTTGTCCCTGTACGACAGAAAAAAATAGTATTGCGAAAAGAAGAATCCCTTTATTCATGAAAATAGGCTTTTATTTTGTTTAAAATATCCTCAGCAACTGCTTCCTTAGATTTTAACTCCATTGGTTCAATATTGAAATCCTTATCAATAAAGGTAACTTTGTTAGTTGCTTTTTTAAATCCTGCTCCTTCATCCTGCATAGAATTCAGAACTATCAAATCTAAGTTTTTTTTCTGGATTTTCCCCTTTGCATTTTCAATTTCATTCTCCGTTTCTAATGCAAAACCTATTAAGAATTGATTTTTTTTCTTTTCACCAAGTGACAACAAGATGTCATTGGTCTTTTCTAATTCAATACTAAAACTATCAGTTGCTTTTTTTATTTTCTGACTAGCAACATGTTTGGGTCTGTAATCAGCAACGGCTGCCGCTGCAATAACAACATCCATTTGATCATAATGTGCATGACAAGTATCATACATTTCTTGTGCCGAAATCACATCAATTTGTTGAATTAAAGCGTGATTTGATTTAAAATGAGAAGGTCCTGAGACCAAAATTACCGAAGCACCAAAATTTGCAGCGCTATAAGCAATATCAAATCCCATTTTCCCTGAAGAATGATTCCCTATAAAACGAACAGGATCAATAGCTTCATAAGTTGGACCAGCAGTAATTAATATTTTTTTGCCTTTTAGCGGTAATTTACTTTCTAAATCGGCTTCAATAAATGCGACTATATTTTCAGGTTCAGCCATACGACCTTCTCCCGAAAGTCCACTGGCTAATTCACCAGATTCAGCAGGAATAATAGTATTCCCAAATTGCTGTAAGGAGTTGAAACTAGCAATCGTAGAAGGATGTTTATACATGTCTAAGTCCATCGCTGGAGCCACGTACACAGGGCATTTAGCTGACAAATAAGTAGCTATAAGGAGATTGTCACAATTCCCATTGGTCATTTTTGACAGGGTATTTGCGGTGGCAGGAGCAACAACCATTAAATCAGCCCAAAGACCTAATTCAACATGATTATTCCACTCTGCATCTTGTTCCTCTTCGTTGAAAAAACTAGAGTAAACAGGATTTTTAGAAAGGGTTGATAACGTTAATGGCGTTACAAAATCCTTAGAAGCAGGTGTCATTATCACTTGGACATGTGCACCTGCTTTTATAAAGAGTCGTACTAATGATGCTGTTTTATAGGCTGCAATCCCACCAGAAACTCCTAGTAAAATTTTCTTACCGTTTAAAACTGACATTGGTACGTATTATTTGTTTGAATCTCTGTGATAGATTTTTCCATCTAACCATTCTTGAACTGCTAAAGCGTGTGGTTTAGGCAATTTTTCATAGAATTTTGAAACTTCGATTTGCTCTTTGTTTTCAAAAACTTCTTCAAGACTGTCATTATATGTAGCAAACTCTTCTAGTTTTTCAGTCAATTCCTTTTTGATTTCAGAGTTGATTTGGTTTGCTCTTTTAGCCATAATGGTTATCGCTTCATACACATTCCCAGTAGGTTCTTCAATAACTGTTTTGTTGTAAGTTATTGTATTTACTGGAGCATTCGTCTTTTTTAAATCCATGACTTTATTTTATTTAGTAAATTTTTGTAAATCTTGTTCCACTCGTACCAACATATCGTCGGCTTTTTCTTTGTATTTTGTATCTGCCTTAAAAGCAATTAGATTAGTATATGCTTTTTTAGCTACTAATAAACGCTCTTGCATTTTATCCTGAACACTATTAATTCCTAGTTTATAAGCAGAATCTAATCTGTAATATAATGCATCCTCTTTGTATGGTGTTCCTGGGAAATCATTGATAAAATTATCAAATGCAACTAATGCTGATTTGTAATCAGAAATTGTATTGTAACCTTTGGCATTTTCATATACCTTTTTTTCAATTTTCTCAGCTAAAGCTTTTACTAATGTATTAGCCTCTGGCAAATAAGTTGAATTAGGATAACTATCAATAAAATTTTGTAATTTATCTATCGCTTTGTGTGTATCCGTTTGATCTAAACTGTAAATAGGAGATAATTTTGAATAACTTTTAGCACCTAAAAAAGCAGCTTCTTCTACTTTTTCACTTTTAGGATAACTAGAAACAAAACTTTCAAATTGATAACCTGCTAAATAAAACTGATTGGTTTTATAATACGATTGCGAAAACATATAAAACAACTTTTGCGCTTGAGGTTTCCCTCTATAACTAGTTGCAATCTGTTCAAATAAACGAATAGCTTTTGTATATTTTCCCTCTTCGTATAACTTAGTTCCCATTTCATACTTCACAGCGACATCTTCATTTTTCAATGCTTTTTGATATTCGTTACAAGATGAAAAGAGCACTACAAGAAACAATAATGATATTATTTTTTTCATTTTTATATTTTTTCGATTCAATTGTTAGCAACAACCTACAAAAAACCGTACCGAAGATTCGGTGCAAATTTAGGCATAAATTTAGCTTCTACAAAATATTTCTTTGCTTAAGAAATTAAGGGATTTATTTGTCAAATTTCGCTACAAAAGAATCAATTCTAGTAGCCAAATCTTCATCAACGCACACCAATGGTAGGCGAACATAATTCTCTGCTATACCTTGTGACTTAAAGACTTCTTTAATACCAGCTGGATTTCCTTGTTCAAATATCATATTAATACAATCCGAAAAACGGTAATGTATCTCATATGCTTCATCCACTTTACGATTCAATCCTAAACGAACCATTTCTGAAAAAGCAGTTGGAAAACTTTGACCAATAACTGAAATTACACCAACCCCACCAGCAAATATCATTGGCAAAGCCAACATATCATCTCCTGATATTACTAGAAAATCCTTTGGTTTGTTTTTGATTATTTCCATTGCCTGACTCAAATCACCCGAAGCTTCTTTAAGTGCCACAATATTTTTACAATCATTTGCCAAACGGATTACCGTTGCTGGCAACATATTACTAGAAGTTCTACCAGGAACATTATAAATAATTACAGGTTTTGGAGAAGCTTCAGCTACTGCCTTGTAATGTTGATATATTCCTTCTTGTGTGGGTTTATTATAGTATGGCGAAACAGATAAAATTGCCTCAAAAGCTGTTAAATCCTTAGTTTTTAATTCGTTAACTAATGTCATCGTGTCATTTCCTCCAACACCTAAAACCAAAGGCAATCTTCCTTTATTAGCTGCTACAACAGTTTTGATGACTAATTCTTTTTCTGCTGAACTAAGCGTTGCTGTTTCAGCTGTAGTTCCTAAAACTACTAAGTATTCAATTCCACCATCAACTGAAAAATTTACAATACGTGTTAAAGCCTCTATATCAATGGATAAATCTTCGTTAAATGGAGTTATAAGCGCCGCTCCAGTTCCTATTAATGATTGCATGTGTTAGGTTATATTTTATTTAATATTTTTAAGTATCGAAACAATTCATAAACAAATACTTTATAATTTTGAGCATTTACATTAATCATCAAATTATTTATTCGTTTATCAATAGAGGAGAAACCAACTTTAAAATCTGCTTTTGATTGATTTGTCACTAGTAACAAAATTGCTTTCTCAACATCATAATAACTAATTAATAAATCAAATTCTTTATCAATAAAATCAGTTACTACTTTATTATTTACTGCACCATTCCAGTTAATATCATTAGAAGTAAAAAAAGGATACTTACATACCTTATTCTTATTAATTCTACTTCTATACAAAAGAACCTCAATGTTTTTTTCCAAAAAACCGTTGAAAAATAATTGTTCAATTAACTGATTTTTGTCCTTAAAACAACATTCATCAATTAGCAAACCAACCGTCTTAATTTTATTGGAATTTGGCTGTTTTTTCTCTTTAAGAAAACTATTTTTCAATAGTTGTTTTACTGAAAATTCCTTTAAATATTTCAACAGCATGATCTCTTATCTAATTTACAAAATTAAGTATTTATGTCACAATATAGAGAGCAAATCTAAAAAACTATAACGTAGATTTAAAACTTTTTGTTATAACCTTAACAATTTGACACATAAAAGAAATTTTTTAACAATAAGAAGCAGAACGACAATACTTTGATTCCCGCCTCTTCCTGCTATCCACTACAAGCTTATGGTGGCAAAACCAAAGCCACCATAAGGCTTTTCGTTTCTATCAGGGCTATTTATGATGTTTTGTTCTTATAGAAAGCGAAACATTATGAGTTATTATGAGTTATACGTTATGAGTTATACGTTATGAGTTATATGTTATGAGTTATATGTTATGAGTTATATGTTATGAGTTATATGTTATGAGTTATATGTTATACGTTATGAGTTATATGTTATACGTTATGAACTGTCAGTGATATACCTGCGAATAGTTCAAAGCAAACTCTTAACTCTTAACTCTTAACCCTTAACTCTTAAATCTTAACTCTTAACCCTTAACTCTTAACTCTTATCCCTTAACCCTTAACTCTTAACTCTTAACCCTTAACTCTTAACCCTTAACTCTTAACCCTTAATCCTTCACTCTCAACTCCTAACCTTCCTTAAGCATCGCCATAAAATCCGTTTCTGAAATAATAGGGATACTCAATTTATTAGCCTTGTCTAATTTAGCTGGACCCATATTATCTCCCGCTACAACATAATCCGTTTTGGATGAAATAGAACTACCTACTTTACCGCCATTATCCTCAATCTTTTTCTTTAAATCATCACGAGAAAACTCCGTAAAAACACCCGAAACTACAAATGTTTTCCCTAAAAGAATCTCCGTAGCATCTAGATTTGTCTTCTCAACCACTTCAAACTGAACACCGTATTCTTTCAGTCGCTCGATGATCAAGTTATTTTCTTGATTTTCAAAAAAATCAATGACACTTTGCGCAATTCGCTCTCCAATTTCATCAACCAAAATCAAATCCATCAAACTAGCTTTCGAAAGTGCATCAATGTTTTTATAATGTTTCGCTAATTTTTTAGCAACAGTCTCACCTACAAAACGAATTCCTAAAGCATACAAAACACGTTCAAAAGGAATATTTTTTGATTCTGCGACACCATTAACTAAATTCTCTGCTGATTTTTGCGCCATTCGTTCCAAAGGAAGAATTTGTTCCACAGTCAGCTGGTACAAATCGGCATAATTATGCACTAAACCGTTATTAAACAACAAAGCAACCGTTTCGCCACCTAATCCTTCAATATCCATTGCTTTACGAGAAATAAAATGCTGAATACGACCAATAATCTGTGGAGGACATCCGTAAAAATTAGGACAATAATGATTTGCTTCACCAGTATTACGAACCAATTCCGTTTCACATTCAGGACAATGTGTAATATACTGCGTACCGACTAAATTTTCAGGTCGTTGTCCTAAATCTACCGCTATGATTTTAGGTATAATCTCTCCTCCTTTTTCAACAAAAACAGTATCTCCAACTCGGATATCTAATTTTTCAATTTGGTCAGCATTGTGTAACGAAGCACGCTTTACAATCGTACCTGCTAATTGCACAGGTTCCAAATTAGCTACTGGTGTAATAGCCCCTGTTCGTCCTACTTGGTACGAAATTGAATTTAGCTTAGTCGAAACCTGCTCCGATTTGAATTTATACGCCATTGCCCAACGAGGTGATTTGGCCGTAAATCCTAATTCCTCTTGATACTGAACAGAATTAACCTTCACTACTACACCATCCGTTTCATAAGGCAATTCATGACGGTGAATATCCCAATAATCTATGAACTCAAAAACAGCTTCAAGATCTCCGGCCAATCGTGCTTCTTGTGGTACTTTGAACCCCCATTCTCGCGCTTTATTCAATCCTTCAAACTGAGAACTAAGTTGCAAATTACTCCCCACAATTGAATACAACAAGCAATCCAAAGGTCTTTTAGCAACCAAGGAACTATTTTGTAATTTCAAACTTCCTGAAGCTGTATTCCTAGGATTAGAATAAGGAATTTCACCTATTTCTATCAAATCCTGATTCATTTTTTCGAAACCTAAAAAAGGCAGAATAATTTCACCACGAATATCAAATTTAGCAGGATAATCACCTTTCAATCGTAATGGAACTGTATTGATGGTTTTTATATTATTTGTTACATCATCTCCTTGAAAACCATCTCCACGAGTCACCGCACGCACTAATTGTCCGTTTTCATAAGTAATCGAAATGGATGCACCATCATACTTAAGCTCACAGGTATACTCCAGCGGCACTTCGCCTAACTGTTTTTGAAGTCGTTTTTCCCAATCTAACAAATCATCCTTTGAATACGAATTATCCAAAGAATACATTCTTTGCTCATGCGTAATAGTTTGGAAGTTTTTCGTAATTGTTCCACCCACACGTCGCGTAGGTGAATTTTCATCAGAATACTCAGGGTGTTTCGCTTCCAATTCTTGAAGTTGCTTTAACTTTAAATCAAAATTATAATCCGAAATAACAGGATTGTCCAGTACATAATAATTGTAATTATGCTGCTCAAGTTCTTCTCTTAATAACAATATTTGCGACAGAATATCCATGGGAACAATTTAGGTGTTATGAATTAAAAGTTTGGAGTTAAGAGTTTGGAGTTTCAAGCTGAAAGTTAGAAGTTAAAAGTCTGCGTAGTAATAATTAACTATTACGCAACCATCAAACACTTAACCCATAACTTATAACCCACAACTTTATTTACCCTTCAATAATCGTATTTATTTGTTTGTATAATTGTCCGTCACTTAAAAATGCACCTTGCTGAATAAGAGCAAATAACGAACTATTACGTTCGTCTGAAAATTGTTTTTTCCCTACTTTCATCTCAATAGTATCCGTAAACATATTATCACTTAACCATTGCAAACCTTCATTAGTTAAAAAATCAACCTCAGGAACTAATGACTTTAGAACAATAGAATTAATATAGGTATCAAAAGCTTGAAAAATAAAAATATGATTTTTTGAAAAATGTTCTAAATATTCTGCTTTTGTTAGCACACTTTCCCAGATTAAATCTGAAAAAACATCCAATTCTTGTTCCGCCACCTCTGGTTTCTCTATTTTAATTTGATCCCATTCCGCTTTATCAATAGATTGAGTTGCTAAAAAATTAGTAAATTCCTGTGTTAACTCTTCAAATTGTTCTTTTGTTAATCTTGCGTATTTCATTAAATGTGTTTTTACCATAAAGGTGTTTTATTTTACCGAAAAGGCACTAAGGCACTAAGGTTCTACTTTTGTACAGACACAAAG
>NZ_JBAWDL010000197.1:0-23059 GCF_049590715.1 Flavobacterium sp. | reverse complement strand
CTTTGTGCGAATGAAAGTGTACAGATGAAAAATGTTAAAATGAATAATTTAAGTTTCATAGTTTTATTAATTTTTTGCAAAGTAACGGGGCGTTTGTAAAGCTGAAGTTAACGGGTTGTTATGATTATGTTTGTGGAGTATTAAGAAAAGGTTATGATATTAAATTAGCGTAAACCACTCTTTTTAGCGATTATTTTATTCTTATATTTACAATCGCAATTGTAATCATTAGTCCTAAAAAGTACTATTTTTCTAATGATTTAACCTTATTTTGCTATTATATGAAAAACAAGAACACAAAGATTTTATTAGTAGATGATGAGCCGGATATCTTGGAGATCGTAGGTTATAATCTGGCTAAAGAAGGGTATCAAATTATTACGGCATCAAATGGTAAAGAAGCAATAACTAAAGCTAAAAAAGAAATTCCAGATTTAATTATAATGGATGTGATGATGCCTGAGATGGATGGTATGGAAGCCTGTGAAAATATTCGAAAAATTCCAGAATTAACCAATATAATTATTACCTTTTTGACAGCGAGAAGTGAAGATTATTCTCAGGTTGCTGGGTTTGATGTTGGAGCTGATGATTATATTACTAAACCTATCAAGCCTAAATTATTGGTAAGTAAAGTAAAAGCATTATTGCGTAGAGTGAGTGAATCAGAACAAGATAGCGAAACACTAAATGTTGGGGGTATCGAGATTAATCGTGAAGAATATAAAATCGTTATGAATGGTTTTGAAATCGCTCTACCAAGAAAAGAATTTGAATTGTTTTATTTATTAGCTTCTAAGCCTGGTAAAGTTTTTAAAAGAGACGAAATTTTAGATAAAGTTTGGGGTAATGAAGTCGTGGTAGGTGGACGAACAATTGATGTTCATATTCGAAAACTTCGTGAAAAAATAGGTGAAGAGCTTTTTAAAACAATTAAAGGTGTAGGGTATAAATTTGAAGTTTAGCTAAAATGCTTACTTTTATCAATAAAAAGGAATAGATTTATTCCTTTTTTTTAGTTTAAATCAGTTTGTAAAACATGAAAATTAGTTTTAAAAAAACATATAAATTTGCTATAAAATCGTCATTTTACATCAGTTTGTTTTCTACGGCTTTTGTTATTTTGTTGGTAACTATAATGTATAAACCTTCAGTGTCAAAGATATTTTCGTTTGGTGCTATTTTTAGTCTTATTCTTTTTGTGTTTTCTTTTTTAGTCATTCAATATCGTGTTGAACGGTTTATATATAGAAGAGTTAAAAAGATCTATGATGATGTTTCGTTGTTAGAAGCAAGTACTTTAATTAATCAGCCAATTACTACGGATATGGAAACGCTGTCTAGAGAAATCAAGAAATTTGCAACCGATAAAAAACTTGAAATCGAATTGCTTCAAGTTCGAGAAGAATATCGGAGAGAGTTTCTAGGAAATGTTTCCCATGAATTAAAAACACCATTATTTACCGTTCAAGGGTATGTTTCCACTTTGTTAGACGGAGCCATGGAAGACCCTTTAATTCGTAAAAAATATTTAAAACGTGCTGAGAAAGGTGTAGAACGATTGATCTATATCATAGAAGATCTAGATATGATTACTAAATTAGAAGTAGGTGATTTGAATTTAGAATATTCAGAGTTTGATATTTACGAATTAATTCAAAACGTTTTTGATCTTTTAGAAATAAAGGCAGATATAAAAAATATCACTTTAGCATTTGAAAATCGTCCTGCATTGCCAAACGTTGTTAAAGGCGATAAAGATAGGATTCAGCAAGTAATTGAAAATCTTATTGTAAATTCCATTAAGTATGGAAAGGAAAATGGAACAACTGAGGTTTCGGTGGTGAATTTGACAAAGAAAAAAGTATTAGTACGTATTAGTGATGATGGTGGCGGAATTGAAAAACATCATTTACCTCGATTGTTTGAGCGTTTTTATAGAGTGAATAAAAGTGGTTCTAGAGAAGAGGGTGGTTCAGGATTAGGATTAGCAATTGTGAAACATATTGTTGAAGCACATAAAGAAAAAATTTACGTAGAAAGTGAATTTGGAATTGGATCTGAATTTTCTTTTACCCTTGAAAAGGTATTTAAAAAGAAAGAAAACAAGTTGTAAATATTTTTCTTAAAAATAAATAGGCAATCTAGTTTAATTACTAGGTTGCTTTTTTTTTAAAGTATGATCAACTTCTTTTAGGTCTCTTTTGATTTTGAATCTGAGTTTTGTTCAAGGACTCAAAGTTACATTTTGTTTTACTTATGTTAACATTAGCTTAATATATAAAGCTTTTGTTAATGTTACTTTTGCGCCAAAATAACAAAACAATAACAAAAAATTAAAATGAAAAATTTTTTATTTATATATTTATTTTTATTTGTAATTTCTGTAAGTGCTCAGGAGAATCAAAAGACTCAAATTAAGAACGAAGTAGTCCGTATCTTAGATTCGATCAATAAGATTAATAAGGTAAAAGAAGTTGAGAAAGTTAAAATGGTCAAAACTCCTTGGTATAGTAATTTATCTTTAGGTGGATATGTTCAAGTAAGATATAACGGGTTGTTCTCTACAAATGACAAAGTTTCTTGTGATCAATGTGATAAATCTTGGGGGACAACATCTACAGCATTAGATGCAGAGTCTAATAATGGTTTTTTTCTTAGAAGAGCTCGAATCAAATTTGCAGGACAGATACATCCCAATGTGTATGTTTATATACAACCTGATTTTGCTAGTTCACCTTCAACAGGAACAAATAATTTTGCTCAGCTTAGAGATGTATATGCTGATATTTCATTTGACAAGAAAAGAGAATTTAGAGTTCGTTTGGGTCAAAGTAAAGTTCCGTATGGTTTTGAAAACATGCAATCAAGTCAGAATCGGTTAACTTTAGATCGTAATGATGGTTTGAATAGTGCTGTAGCAAATGAAAGAGATTTAGGGGCATTTTTTTATTGGGCACCAAGCACAATTAGAGATCGTTTTGAAATGCTTATAAAAGAAGGATATAAAGGATCTGGAGATTATGGAGTATTTGCTTTCGGAGCTTATAATGGTCAAACAGCTAGCAAATCTGAAGCTAATAGAAATTTACATGTTGTAACTAGATTGACCTATCCTTTTGTTGTTGGAAACCAAGTAATTGAGCCTGGAATTCAAGCTTATACAGGTAAATGGGCATTTACTAATGAATTATCAACTGGGGTAACAACTCTTAATAAAGAAAATACTTTAGACCAAAGAGTAGGTGCTACTTTTGTTTTGTATCCAAAACCTTTCGGTATTCAAACTGAATATAACTTTGGGAGAGGGCCTCGTTATGATAAGGTAACTAATACAGTTGAAGTTTCCGATTTAGAAGGTGGGTATATAACTTTAAACTACAAATTTGATTTACCTAAAAATCGCTTATTATATCCTTTTGCAAAATTTCAATATTATGATGGAGGAAAGAAGTTTGAAAAAGACTCCAGAAGCTATATAGTAAGAGATTATGAATTAGGATTAGAATGGCAACCTTTCAAGGCTTTCGAATTAGTTGCAGAATGGGTTATTTCAGATAGAACATTCGAAGATAGTGCACGTCCAAATAATAGACAACAAGGAAGTCTGTTGAGGTTACAAGCTCAGTTTAATTTCTAAAGAAGTGAGTGTTATTTATTATAAAAAGCTACTTAAGTCGTACTGATTTAAGTAGTTTTTTTATTTTATAATTACTTTTTTCGCAAGTAGTTAAGGTCTTTTTTTTTGTTATTTATAAAAAAAGACTACGAAAATAGTAGTTATAATCTACTTTTTTTGAATAGTTTTTAAGGGTTATAACTTGTAGCCACTGATAATCAGTTGTTTTTTAAAACCTGCTTACCATTTGTTCTCTTTATCGTAACGTTAACTTAATATTGCCTGGTTTTATTAACATTAGTTTTGCAACGTAATAACATAAGAATAACTAATTGTTAAAATGAAAAATTTTTTATTGAGTATTTCGCTATTGTTTTCTTTAATAACAGTGGCACAAGAAGTAAAGCAAAAGTCATCAAATAAAGCTCTTATAGAAGGGTATTACACATCAGGAAAAAAACTGGGTTTTACAGCTTCTGATAGTATTTTCCAAATGAACATTGGGTTTAGAGTGCAAAGCAGAATAGGATACGGTCAGGCTGAGGGAAAGGCAGGAGTTGCCGAAGGTGAAATTAGAAGGATGAGGTTAAAGCTAGATGGATTTGTTGTAAGTCCAAAGTTTGGTTATAAAGTCGAACTTGGATTTTCAGCTAGAGATATTGGTACTGTTGTAGTAGGTAATAGTGGTGATGTTATTTTGGACGGAGTATTCTTTTATCATCCAAATTCTAATTTGACATTTGCTTTTGGTCAAACAAAATTACCAGGAAACAACCAACGTGTTATTTCTTCAGGTTCATTAGAACTTACAGATCGTAGTATTAATAACTCGAAGTTTAATATTGATCGGGATTTTGGGCTTTTTGTTGAGTATGCTAAAGAGAGAAAAAATAAATTTTATTATGGACTTAAAGGAGCTATTTCTAAAGGTGAAGGTCGTAATTGGGTGAAAACATCTGATGATGGAATTGCTTTGACTGGAAAATTAGAATTGTTTCCATTTGGAGCATTTACTAAGAATGGTTCAACTTTTGAAGGGGATTTGATGAGAGAAAAATCTCCAAAGTTACTGTTGTCTGGAGCCTTTAATCAAAACAATAATGCGTTACGATCTCAAGGAGAGTTAGGAAGTCTACTTTATGAATCTAGAACTTTGAAATCTGTTTTTGTTGATGCTATGTTTAAATACAATGGATGGTCAGCAACGGGAGCTTATATGTCGAGAGCTACTCATGATCCCGTTACTATTGATGCAGTAGATATTACTAAAACTCAAGCGGTTTTTGTGGGATATGGTTATGACGCTCAGTTGAGTTATGTTTTTCCATCAGAATATCAGATTATTGGGCGTTTTTCTACCCAAAAAGTCCATGATGATATCAAAACGAAGAGTCCTAACATAGATGAATTTACAGTTGGAGTGTCTAAGTATTTGTATGGACATAAAATGAAATTGCAAACCGAATTGACATATGATAATATTGAAAAATTTGGATCTAATGTAACGAATAATTGGTATGCTCGTTTTCAAGTTGAAATTGGATTATAACTATTTGCAAGCGTTGTGTTAAAGTATAAAGATTGAATAATATTAACTTAACACAGGGTTAATATTGAGCACCTAATTTTGTGGAAAATTAAAACAAAAATTAAAAAATGAATAAATTTAAATTATTTTTAATCTTACCATTGATTGGTATGTTAAGTTGTGGTAAAGCAAAAACAGAAAATAAAACAGAAGGAAATACTGAAGCTCAAGTTTCTGTCACTATCAAAGGAAGTGATACCGTTTTGCCATTAGCGCAAAAAGAAGCTGAAGAATTGATGAAAAATGATGCTAATATAAGTGTTACTGTTGTAGGTGGTGGTTCAGGTGTTGGGTTAACTGCTTTGATTGATGGAACTACTGATATTGCAATGGCTTCAAGAGATTTGAAAACCGATGAGAAATTAAAATTTGTTGAAACTAAAACTGAAATTGAGAAAGTAATTATTGCTTTTGATGCATTAGCAGTTATCGTAAATCCAGCAAACAAAGTATCTCAATTAACTCGTGAACAATTAGAGAAAATCTACATTGGTGAAATCAAAAACTGGAAAGAAGTTGGTGGTGCTGATGAGAAAATTGTAGCATATTCAAGAGAGTCTTCATCTGGAACGTATGAGTTTTTTAAAGAAGAAGTGATGGATAAGAAAAATTATGCTACAGATGTTTTGAGTTTACCTGCAACGGGTGCTATTGTTCAAGCAGTAGGGCAAACAAAAGGAGCAATTGGTTATGTAGGTTTAGCTTATGAAACTAAAGAAGTAAAACAATTAGCGGTTTCTTATGATCAAGGTAAGAAATTCATTGCTCCATCTGTAGCAAGTGCAAAAGATAAAACCTATCCAATTTCAAGACCATTGTTTTATATGTATAATAAAACGAATACTGCTAAAGTAAAATCGATTATTGATTATGCTTTGTCTGAAGCTGGTCAAAAAAATGTTTCTGAAATAGGATATGTTCCGCTGAACTAATAAATAAGGTTAATTATTATATGTAATAAGGCTATCCATTTTGGATAGCTTTTTTTTATTGTATTTGAATGTAATGATTTTAGGAAACCTATAATCAAAAGTAATGCTATCACTTTCAATATTAAAAACTTTTAAAAATTTGTCAAATCTAGCCGGTAAGCAAGGATTAAGTATCACCCTATACATCAATATTAATAAAGGTACATGTTTAAAAAACACTTAACACTAGCTTAACACAAGGTTAATAGTGTATGAACATTAGGGAAGTGTGTCTAGTGTAATTTTGTCAAAAATTAAATTTACTGACTTGAAAACAAATTTAAAGCAGATCAAAGAAAAAATTATTGAATCAATTTTAATGTTGAGTAGTGTAACTACTAGTATTACAGTAATATTGATTGTCTTTTTTTTATTTATTGAAGGAGCTGGCGTTTTTAGTAGAAAACCCATTGATGATGGTTTTTTATTAGCAGTAGAAGCGACTAATCCAGTAAAAAAATTGTCACCCGCTCAAGTCAAAGATGTTTATGATCAAAAAATAACAAACTGGAAAGAATTGGGTGGAGAAGATAGAACGATTGTCCTATTTAGAACTTCGGATATTTCAGATTATTATACGGATGAAGAACTAGGAGAAAACTTTGAAAATTTTCCTCAAAAAATCAATGAACTGATTGCTAAAACACCAGGTATTATTGCTTTTTTCTCTGAAACATATAAGGCTAAAGATTTTGTAGGTAAGGAGTTGGACATTGATAAAATCACTATTTCTGAATTTCTTTCAGGTGAAGAGTGGTTTCCTACGGCTCAGCCTATTGCTCAAATGGGAGTTAAGCCATTAATTTATGGGACACTTTGGGTAAGCTTTGGTGCTATTTTAATTGCCTTACCTATTGGATTGGCAGCTGCCATTTTTTTAAGTGAAATTGCTAAGAAACGAACCCGTAACTTGTTAAAACCTTTAATAGAATTACTAGCGGGTATTCCGTCAGTAGTGTATGGTTTTTTTGGTTTGGTTATTATTGTTCCTTTAATTCAGAGTACGTTTAATTTACCCGTTGGCGAAACGGCATTGGCTGGAAGTGTTGTTTTGGCTATTATGGCTTTACCAACGATTATTACTATTTCAGAGGATGCCATGCGCAATACACCAAGAGCAATGAAGGAAGCTAGTTTAGCATTGGGAGCAAGTCATTGGCAAACCATCTATAAAGTAGTAATTCCTCATTCGGCTTCAGGGATTACAGCGGGAGCAATTCTGGGTATTGGACGTGCGATTGGGGAAACCATGGCCGTATTGATGGTGACTGGTAATGCTGCTGTTATACCACATTCCTTTTTAGCACCTGTACGAACTATTCCTGCTACCATTGCTGCCGAATTAGGTGAAGCGCCTAATGGAGGTTTACATTATGAAGCCTTGTTTGCGCTAGGATGTATTTTGTTTATTATCACTTTTGGGATTAATATGTTGGTAGAATTAGTGAGCAACAGAAAATCGCATAAAAAACATTAATATGGAAACTAAAAATAACTTAGTTAAAGTAAAAAGAAGAAATCAGAATATTGCTTTTGGCATTTTCACGGTCATCAGTTATAGTATTGTGGTTCTTTTATTTGTGATTTTAGCTTTTATAATTATAAAAGGAATTGGAGTTATTAGTTGGGAATTTATTTCGGCTATGCCTAAAGATGGAATGACAGGGGGCGGAATTTTTCCTGCCATTATAGGAACCTTATGCTTGGTTGCTGTTAGTATGGTTTTTGCATTTCCTGTGGGCGTTTTAGCCGCTTTATATATGAATGAATATGTGAAAAATGGCTGGCCTAAAAAAATAATCAAACAAATGACTAACAATTTAGCGGGAGTTCCCTCTATTGTTTTTGGACTTTTTGGAATGTCATTATTTGTGAATAAACTAGGTTTTGGTGATTCGATTTTAGCTGGGGGATTGACGCTAGGTTTATTGGTTTTACCAGTTGTTATTCGAACTACCGAAGAATCGTTAAAAGCCGTTGATGATACTTTTAGACAAGCCAGTTTAGGATTAGGAGCAAGCAAATGGCAAACGACCCGAAATGTGGTTTTTCCTATTGCATTTCCTAATATTATTACAGGTTTGATTTTGTCAATAGGACGTGTTTCTGGAGAGACAGCGCCAATTTTATTTACGGTGGCCGCTTATTTTTTACCTAAATTGCCAACGTCTATATTTGATCAAGCAATGGCATTGCCGTATCATTTATATGTAATTTCGACTAGTGGAACAAATATTGAGGCTTCTAGAGCCATGGCTTATGGTACCGCACTTATTTTGATTATAATTGTATTAATTTCCAATTTATTAGCGAATAGACTTCGTAAGTATTATGGAAAAAAAGTAAAAATGAATTAATATGCATAAAATAGTATCACAAAACGTAAATTTTTATTACGGAGAAACACAAGCTTTACACGATATTTCCTTGGCGATGAAAGAAAATACCGTGACTGCTTTAATAGGTCCTTCGGGCTGTGGGAAATCAACGTATTTACGTTTGTTGAATCGAATGAATGATTTGATCGATAATACCCAAATGTCGGGTACGATTACTATTGATGGTAATGATATTTATGATAAACATACTAACGTTGATGATTTAAGAAAAAATGTAGGAATGGTTTTTCAAAAACCAAACCCTTTTCCAAAATCGATATATGAAAATGTTGCCTATGGTCTAAGAGTAAACGGAATTAATGATAAAAAAATCATTGAAGAACGCGTTATTACTTCCATTAAACAAGTGGCACTCTGGGAAGAAGTAAAGGATAAATTACATAAATCAGCGTTTGAGCTTTCGGGAGGTCAACAACAACGTTTGTGTATTGCTAGAGCATTGGCTATTCAGCCGTCAGTATTATTAATGGATGAACCTACATCTGCTTTGGATCCTATTTCGACTTCAAAAGTAGAAGAGCTTATTTATGAATTAAAAAAACAATACACCATCGTTATTGTTACACACAATATGCAACAGGCGGGTCGTGTGAGTGATAATACGGCATTTTTCTATATGGGAGAGCTGATTGAATATGATAAAACAAAAACCATATTTACAAAACCATCAAAAAAACAAACAGAAGATTATATAACAGGAAGATTTGGTTAATCGAAAGTCAAAATTGAGCATAAAAAATAACCACTAATTCGCAGATTTATTATTTTAGGGGTCTTTATAAATTTGCGCTAATGCCGCTTAAAGTGGTGTAAAGACAATCAATATCATAATTGAAATTTGCAAATTAGCGGTAAAAATACTTTTTCGTTGTTCTTGAATTAGTCGCGGATTAAATTATTACCTTTCATTTTTTAAATAAAATACAATGGCATCACATCTAGAATTAGAAATAGATAAACTTAAAAGTGTAATCGTAAAAATAGGAGAGCTGGCGGAAGGTCAGGTTAAAGAAGCGGTTAAGGCTTTGCTATATGAACCTTTTTCGGAAGTTAAAGAAGTAAAAAAAACCGAAAATAAAATAGATAAATTAGATGTTAAAATTGACGATATCTGTCAAGGAATTTTTGCATTACAGCAACCTGTAGCTTCTGATTTGAGATTTATTATATCATCAATGCAAATCAGTAACGAAATTGAGCGCATTGGTGATTTAGCAATGAGTATCATCAAACAATCTAAAAGTATAAAGGAGAAACATGAATTAGTTTCTCAGTTTAATATTGCAGATGTTGCCAAAGATATTGAGGTGATTACAACTAAGATGAATCAATGCTTTGCGTCTTTAGATGCGACCATTATTGAAGAAATTTTTGTCTTAAATAATGATGTTAAAAGTAAAAGTACTGAGGCGATTGAGAATATTATTGTTGAAATGAAAAACAATTCTAAAAAAGTGATTTCAGGGACACACTTAGTAATTGCTTTAAAGCATATAGAAAGAATTGCAGATCATAACTCCAATATTGCGGAATCAATTTATTTTATGATTAATGCAAAAACAATAAAACACGAAAAGTTTACAGACAAAAAATAGTTTGACAAATAGTTTTTAAGAATCTGATATTGAAATCAATGTGATTTTAATATCAGTTTTTTTTATTCAAAAATTCTCAATAATTGTTCCCAGTTGGTCGTCTTTTCTGAGTTTTTAAATCCTTTGTAAGAAGATAATTTTTCAAGATTTTCAATTTTGAAATCTTCTTGGTTCTCGAATGGAGCAATATTCTCTTCATTTAATTTTGAAGCCAAATATTCTTGTTCATATTGACCAGGAGTAGGGATGAAAAAAGCTTTTTTTTCTAATTTTTCGACATCCATTATAGAAGTATATCCTGAACGACATAAAATGGTTTCGCTTTCGTTTATTGCTTTTTCAAGTTGTTTCGTATTCATAAAATTATAGAAAGTAACAGTGCCATTTTGTTCTGTTTTTTGCTCCTTTTCAATAATGCCGTGAATGTAAAGAACCTTCCCATCGTATCTTTTTATTTCTTTTTGCAATAATGTATCAAGTATGCCTCGTTGTGGTTCTGGACCTGAAAGAATAATCATTAAGTCATATTGCTTTGGAATTTCTTTTTTATGAAATCGACTAATAGGGCCGATGTATTTTAGATTTAATTTTTTATTTTGGCTATGGCTTAGTTTACCTGCTATATTAATCTCGTTAAAATGGTCTGGTACCCAGCATTCTTTGAATTTTTTTATAAATAATTGATGTACAAATGAAGCGAGCCAAGTTGTTTTCCCTGATAAAACAGTTACTTGATGGGTAAGGTAAACAGAAGGTACTTTTGTTGAATAGCAACCCAAGCGGTTGTCTGAAATAATTCCTTCTATATCATATTGATGAATCCATTTAGCAATCACCTTGTGCTCTTTTAAAATCGCTTTTGCGATTTTTGGTATGCTAAAAAGTAATTTCCATTGGAAATTTTTTCCTTTTTTTGGGTATTCTATTTTGTATGAAGGTAATTCTAAAATTTTTATATATGGAAATTCTTTTTTAAGCAAACATAAGGCTTCTCCATCTGATGCGATAATGGGAATGTAATTGTGGTTTTGTAATATTTTGACAATAGGAATACAGCGTGTAGCGTGACCTAAACCCCAGTTTAATGGGGTAATCAGAATTGTTTTGCTATTGGTTTCCATTTCCATATTAATATAACTTTTTTGAAAGATACTAATTGTATCATTTCAAATGGCTTAGCGTTCTTTATTAAATTATTATCTAATTAAAAAAGTGTTACTCTTAAATAATTGCAAAATTATGAATTGTAACAGATATTTTTTTTGGGTTAAATTATTAAAATGAGCTCTTTAGGTATTTTTAATATATGAAAAAGTGTATTTAAACAATAAAATTGTGCTTTAATCGAGTTTGTATATGTTTTACAAAATGACTGCCTATTTTTGCATTTGGAATTTTTTTCTTAAACCTACTATGTTTTTCAGGATTTTAATTAGAAATAAATAATGATGTTTTTGATTTCTCAAATGTAACGTGAAAGTTTTCATTAAAATAGTGTCGTTACTTTTAGATATATTGTTGTATTAAGAGGTAGTGGATACAAAAACATTTATAAAAACACGTATTTTTAAACCAAAAGGTAGTAATAAAGATAGAGTTGCTGAAGTAAACCAAACAATTACGATTATTTTGAAATTATCAATACAGGTAATATCCCTTTTATAATATTTCATTAGCATATTTAATATCTAGATTGATGTTGTTTGGGATCATGATGCGCCTATAAGTAATAAATGAAATTAACAACACATATTATAGTATAGGGTACCAAATTACTCGAAATGATATAGTTGCATTAAGTCTTTTTAGCCAAGCTTCAGTAAAAGGATTTGATGCAACTAGAAAATTTGTTTCAGATATTTCTATTAATATTGTAGATTTGTGGATAATTGGAAGTGTTGTATAATGTGGTATTGTCCCTTATAATGTTGTTTCTCCAAATGGAGAGAGTGATAATGATGTTTTTTATATAAGTGGATTAGATTAATAGGTTAATTGTTCTATTGAAATTTATAACCGCTGCGGTGTATTTGTTTTTGAACGTGTTAGTTAGACAAATTAGATGGAAGGGTTTCTGTGAAGTTAGATTTAATCTTAGTCTGTTTAATGAATAACAAATGAGACGTATTTTTTATGTGTTCAGATACAAGTATAGTGAATCAAACATATATGAAAAAGCAGCTTACTTATTTTTTAAATAGATAGTGAAAGCCTCAAATAATATTTTAGATACATGAAAAAAAAATTATCAATACTTTTAATGCTCTTCATGAGTATTAGTTATGCGCAGCAAGACGCACAGTTTACTCAATACATGTATAATACAATGGCTATCAATCCTGCCTATGCGGGACTGAGAGAAAAGATGAGCATTTTTGCCTTACATCGTACACAGTGGGTTGGTTTAGACGGGGCACCTACTACTAATAATGTATCGTTACATACTCCAATCCAGGGAGGAAATATGGGGATTGGTTTATCTATATTAAATGATAAAATTGGTCCCTCTGATGAAACCGATATAGGTGTGAATTTCTCATACAATGTCCAAACGTCTGAGAACTATAAAATATCTTTTGGATTAAAAGCATCGGCGAACTTGTTGAATATAGATTTCAATAAGTTGACTTATTTGACTCCAGACAAAAATTTTGAGTCAAATGTTGATAATAAGTTTTCACCAAATATAGGTGCAGGGGTTTATTTTTATTCTGATAAAACATATATTGGTTTGTCTGTTCCAAATTTCATTGAAACCAAACATTTTGATAGATATGCAGGAAATGGTTCTGTAAGTTATATTGCTAGAGAACGTTTGCATTATTTTTTCACGGCAGGACATGTTTTTGATCTTAATGATGAAATTAAATTCAAACCATCGTTGTTGACTAAAATGACTCAAGGTGCGCCATTGCAGGTAGACGTTTCGGCTAATTTCATGTTCAATGATAAGTTTGTTGTAGGAACTGCTTATAGATGGAGCGCAGCAGTAAGTGCAATGGTAGGTTTCCAATTTTCTGATTCTTGGTTTATTGGTTATAGTTATGATTTTGAAACGAATCGTTTAGCTCATTTTAATAGAGGTTCGCATGAAATCTTTTTGCGCTATGAGTTGTTTAATAGATATGACCGAATAGTATCTCCAAGATTCTTTTAATAAAAACATGAAAATGAAAAATTTTATATATAGTACTTGTTTATTACTTGTTGTTATTCAAGGATATGCACAAAAAGCTAGTGTGGCTGCTGCCGATAAAAAATATGAACGGTTTGCATATGTTGATGCCATTGCAACTTATGAACGTATTGCTTTAAAGGGATATAAGGATGAGAAAATGTTCCAAAAGCTGGGGAATGCCTATTATTTTAATGCTGAATTAGGAAAAGCTGAAAAATGGTATACGGAGTTATTCAATATGAATAAAGACCAGAGTGGAGAATATTGTTACCGTTACGCTCAGAGTTTAAAGTCAATTGGCGATTATAAAAAAGCAGATAAAATATTAGAACTTTATTTTAAAAAAGCTGGAAATGATCAAAGAGCAAAATTGTTTGCTAATGAAAAAGATTATCTTGAAGATATAAAAGGAAATTCTGGACGCTTTACGATTGAAGACGCTGGAGTTAATTCTGAATTTTCAGATTATGGGAGTATATTATTTGGAGATAAATTAGTTTTTGCCTCTTCAAGAGAAGTAGTTGGCGTTTCCAAAAAAGTATTTTCTTGGACCAATCAAGCATTTACCAATCTTTTTAGTGCACAAGTAAATCTAGATGGGAAAATAGAAGAGCCAATACTGTTCTCTAAGGAAATTAATTCAAAATTTCATGAGTCAACACCTGTGTTTACTAAGGATGGAAAAACAATGTATTTTACCCGAAATAATTATATTGATGGTAAAAAAGGGAAAGATGATGAGCGTATAACGTTATTGAAAATTTATAAAGCTACTCTTGAAGGCAATGAGTGGAAGAATGTAATTGAATTGCCCTTTAATAGTGATAATTATAGTGTTGCTCATCCTGCTTTAAGTGTTGATAATAAAGAATTATATTTTGCGTCAAATATGCCTGGTACTTTAGGTCAGTCAGATTTGTTTAAAGTAAAAATAAATACAGATGGGACTTATTCAAATCCAGAGAATTTAGGAATTACTATAAATTCAGAAGGAAGAGAAACGTTTCCTTTTATTTCTGCTGATAATCAATTGTATTTTGCATCAGATGGTCGTCCAGGTTTAGGAGGTTTAGATGTGTATGTTTCTAAAATAGAAGAGGCGACAACTTTTGGGAAAGTACAAAATATTGGTGCACCTATTAATGGAACTCAAGATGATTTTGCTTTTTTTATAGATAGTAAAACGGGTACTGGTTTCTTTACGTCCAACAGAAGTGGCGGAAAAGGATATGATGATATTTATAAGTTTAACGAAATAAAATGCAACCAAGTATTGAGCGGAACGATTAGTGATTTAGATACTAATTTGGCAATCCCGAATGCTAAAGTAAGTTTGTATGACAAAAACAATGTATTGGTTACTGAAACAACTGCAGATGAATCTGGAAACTATCAATTTGATGTTGCCTGTGGAAAAGCCTATAATGTAAGAGCAGAGACTCAAAATTATCTAACAAATGAAGGATTTGTTGTTGTCCCAAAAGTAAACGGCGAAACAAAATTACCTATTGTATTAAGTAAAGAAGGTTGTCAATTGACAGTAGGTGTAGATCTTGCAAAATGTTTTGGAATTAAGATGATTTATTTCGATTTGGATAAGTCAAACATTCGAAAAGATGCTGCTTTAGATTTAGAAAAAATCTTAGATGTAATGCTTCAATATCCACAAATAAAAATTGATATCCGTTCGCATACAGATAGTAGACAAACATTCAAATACAATGAATCTTTATCTGATCGTAGAGCTCAATCAACTAAGGCATGGTTAATAAGCAATGGTATTGATGCAAGTCGATTAACTGCAAAAGGATATGGAGAAGCGCAATTGATTAATAAATGTGCGGATGGTGTTGAATGTACTGAAGAAGAACACCAACTAAACAGGCGTAGTGAATTTATTGTGGTAGCAATTAATTAAATACTTTAAGGCAATTGTAATCCTCAAAAGGAACATTGTTTTAGTAAGGTAAAATAGTTTATAAAATCCCTTTTCATGATTTGAAAAAGGGATTTTTTTTTGGATTTATAATTGAAACGAAAACGAATTTGTGAGCCCTGATTGAAGCGGCATCCTCTTGTATGGCGATAGCAAATACAAGAGATACAGCGGAAAGCAGGAGGATACGCTCATGAAAACTGACTGTCGTTCAGCTCCTAAAAAAACTAATTTAATATGAAATATCCTTTTTCGGCAGTGGCGTGAAAAGGTATTTTTTGTTTTTTACAACTTTGTTTCCAAGCTTTTTGGAGGGTTTTATAATTAGTAGCATCAGCAACTACGATTTTAGGCTGAGTGGTTTTGAGTATGCGGTCGAGATTAATTTTTGGCGATTGGGTTAAAACGAGAATGTCCGGATGGATGATGGTAAGATATACTCCAGTACTGTCTAGAACTAAGATTTTGTTTCCGTTGAAATAGTTGAGGTTGTTGATTTTGGTAGTAGTTTTTAGAGCACTAAAATTCCCAACGACGTATGCTTGTATAGTAGAACGACTTGCAGTGCTGTCTGGGGTATAAGCAATGATTTGTTTGCCACTTCGTTGGGTGAGTAAGCTGTTATAATTTTGGTTAAAAATAATCCATTCTTTTTCGTTTTGTATTTGCCATTGGGTTTTTATGTGTGTCAATTGTAAGCTTACAATTGCGATTAATACCCAAACGAGGCGATTGAATTTTGGTTTTTTGAACCAAAGTGTTATCGTTATGATACACAAATAAGTAGTTAGTAAAAGATAGAGGTTGAAAGGAATGTCTTGAAGGACAAACGATTTGAAAGAGGCAATCCAGTTGATAAATTGATTAAGCCCATAAATACTCCATTCAAATGGTTTGATGATAAAAGCGGGAGTGATTTGGAATGCCGCCAAGATCATGACTCCAATGCCGTAAAACATAATGATACTCAAACATGGAATAACAATAAGATTTGTAATAAAAAATAAGCTTGGAAACTGATGAAAATAATACAAGCTCAATGGCAATGTCCCAATTTGAGCCGCCACTGAAACGCTGAGGATTTCCCACGCACTTTTTAGGATTCGGTTTTCGGGATTCCAAAGGCTGATGATTAAAGGTTGGAGCCAAAGAATAAAAAATAATGCTATATAACTAAGCTGAAAACCAACGTCAAATAAAAAATAAGGTTGAAATAATAAGATTAAAAAAAGAGAAACGATAATAGTATGATAGATGTAGGTACTTCGCCTTAAATAATAACCTATAGCTATAAATGAAAACATGGTGACAGCTCGTACGACAGAAGGTGCTAAGCCAGCAATTAAGGCAAATAGTGCTAGTAGGCTTATAGTAAGAGTTAATTTTAACAAGGCGCCTTTTCGAGTATTAGGAATGGGTTTTAATATGAAATTCAAGAAAAGTAAAATGAACCCAATATGCAGTCCTGAAACTGATAAGATGTGTATTGCCCCAGCATATTGATAATCTTGCATAACATCGCTTGAAAGATCTTGTTTCTGACCTAGAATAAGCGCAACTGCAACATTCAATTCTTTGGAGCTGAAATCGGCTTGTTCCAAATTGTGAATTATAGTTGAGCGAAGTTTTGCTGTGTAATAATTAAGGTCTCTGTGGATAATTGGACTCTCAAAATGGTTTCTGGTATTTAGATATAGTTGCCCATAGATTTGTTTGTTTTCTAAATATTTTCCGTAGTCAAATTGATTGGGATTGAAGGGAAGCTTGTTTTGGATTAACCTCTCTTTGATGAGCAATTGTGCTCCTGTTTCAAATTTTTTATTTGCGATTTCTTTAGGACAGTTCAGTAGAATTTTTCCAGTCACAATACTGTCATTGATGGTTGAAACAGTGGCAATATAGCGGTCGTTCTTAGTGGTGCTTTTGATTTTTTCTTGAATAGTAACTTCAAGTAAGTTTTCGGTTTCAAAATAAGCGAGATGATGAGAGTAGTGTTTTTCTTGATTGGATTCATTGTGTGTGATTAAGGTAATAGAACCAATAGAAAAGAATAGGAGAAAAGTGGCTAGCCCGAAAAAAATTCCTTTTTTTAGGCTGTTTTTTTGAAGAAAATAACTGATACTGAACAAAGAAAAACAAATAAGAATCATCTCAAAACCCACTCTAATTCCAAGTTTGGAATAGTAAGCGAATAGGATTCCAAGGACAAATCCAATCACAACTCGGGTTAAAGGAAATTGTAGTACTTTCATTATTCTAAAGTACTAATTTTCTGAATATAAACTTACTAGTTAATCTTTTTTTTAACCAGAATAAGCTTTGGTTTTGTCAAATTCTTTTAAAATATACTAATATGCCAAATCTGCGAGAAAAATTGGCATGAATATTTAGCAGATACTCGCAGTTGAGTTTATAAAAGTAATTTGTGAAATTTTCGTTTTGTTTATTCTAAAATTCTATTGAGTTGGGTGAAACTATTTTGATAATAGGATTCCTTTGTTGATGAAATAATAACGCCTCTTGAAGTAGAGGAGTGAATAAATTTAATTTCGTTATTATCTGTTTCGGTAATGATACCAACATGATTGATGCGAGAACTATTATTAGTTTTAAAGAAAATTAAATCTCCTTTTTGTGCTTTGGAAGTGTTTTTGCCCAAGTCAACTCCAGTTTTGGCTTGGTTATAAGAAGTTCTTGGAAGTTTGATGTCAAATTGTGCAAAGGTGGTGTATACTAATCCAGAACAATCAAAACCTGCTTTGGTTGTTCCTGCCATTTTATACCGTATGCCAATATTTTCTATGGCTGCATCTGTGATTTGATCGGCTAGTGTGCTGTTTCTTTTTGTTGCTACTTTAGAAGTCGACTTACAAGAAGTGAATAAAACGATACAAAAGAGAATGGGAATAATTTTTTTCAAAAGAGCATTTTTAAGATTTAATCAGAAAGAGTACTAAGGATACAAAGATTTATTTATGACTTGAATCCGCCAAGTAATTTGTGTTAATCTGTAAAATCTATGTTTAATTTTTTTTTAATTCTGTTACAATCAGAGAAGCTGTTTTTTCACTAGCACCCACGCCGCCTAATTTTTGTTCTAGTAAGTCGTATTTTTCAAGTAAATTCTTGCGATACTCAGGTTGTAGTATTTTAGCTAGTTCTTTTTTGATGTTGGCTGTGTTTAAATCGTCTTGAATTAACTCGGTTACCACTTCTTCGTCCATAATTAGGTTGACAAGTGAGATGTATTTTAGGGTAACGATGCGTTTTGCAATTTGGTATGAAGCCCAGCTTCCTTTATAGCATACTACTTCAGGAACTTTGAATAAAGCGGTTTCGAGCGTGGCTGTTCCAGAGGTAACTAAAGCAGCTGTTGCATTTTGTAACAATCCGTAGGTTTTATTCGAAATGAATTTGATGTTTTTCTTAGATATAAATTGTTCATAAAACGAATATTCTTGACTAGGAGCCCCTGCAATGACGAACTGATAAGCAGGGAAATCATCGACAATACTTAACATTACTGAAAGCATTTTGGTGATTTCTTGTTTGCGACTTCCAGGTAATAAAGCGATAATGGGTTTTTCTGATAGCTTGTTCTCAGTTTTAAAAGTAGCTGCGTCAACTTTTGGACGTTGCGCAATGGCGTCAATTAATGGGTGGCCCACATAGGTTACTTCATAATTGTACTTTTCGTAAAAAGGTTTTACAAAAGGCAATACGACATACATATGGTCAATGGTTGCTTTAATAGCTTCGACTCTTCCTGCTCTAGATGCCCAAACTTGTGGGCTGATGTAATAAAAGGTTTTGAATCCAGCTGGTTTAGCCCATTTTGCAATTCGGAGATTGAATCCAGAGTTGTCAATAAAAATCAAAGCATCGGGTTGGTAACGGGCGATGTCTTCCTTGCAACTTTTGATGAAACCAAGAATTTTAGAAAGGTTTTTAATAATCTCAGCAAATCCCATATAGGCTCTGTCTTTGTAATGTGAAACAAGTTCGCCACCTGCATTTTGCATTAAATCACCGCCCCAACAACGGATGCGTGCTTCTTTGTCTTTTTTGAGGATTTCCTTGATTAAATTAGAACCGTGTAAATCGCCTGATGCTTCTCCAGCTATGATGTAATATTTCATTCGTTAAGAGTATGAAAAGGTTGAGTTGTTAACCAAATCCCAAAAACTATATTAGCTGATTTTGGAATCAAATATATGATTGTTATAAAAATAGAGTTAGAATAGTTAAGAGGATAACCGAAAGGATTACGCCTTTAGCCATCAAGTCTTTTTTCTTTTTATATAATATTGCAAAAATAATCATATTCAATATAGAACCCAGACAAATGACTTGACCTAAATGTTCTTGTTGTTGTAATATTTTAATTCCATTAATAAAATCCCATGGTGTGTACATGGTTATAAAAGCAAACATCCCGATTGCTGTTGTAAGTAGGCCAATAATGATGCCTATAAATAAGTCTAATTTATTCATTCCAATTCCAAGTGTTCAGTTGTTGTGTTGCGTGATGTGCAGTCAAATCAAATTGCACGGGTACGACTGATATATATCCGTTTTCAAGTGCCCATTCATCCGTATCCTCGCCCTTATCTTCGTTTACAAAATCACCCGTAAGCCAATAATATTCTTTGCCAAAAGGAGAGGTTCTTTTATCGAATTTTTCAACCCACATTGCTTTGGCCTGACGGCATACTTTGATTCCTTTAATTTCGTCTCTTTTTAATTTGGGTAAGTTAACATTCAAAACCACATCTTTAGGAAGTTTTTTTTCTAAAACTTCGAGCGTAATTTTCTTTATAAATGGTTTTATTTCTTCAAAATTTGCATCCCAGTTATAATCCAAAAGTGAAAATCCTATTGCAGGAATACCTTCAATCCCAGCTTCGACAGCGGCACTCATCGTTCCAGAATAAATGACATTTATGGATGAATTTGAGCCATGATTGATTCCAGACACGCAAAGATCTGGTTTCCTTTTTAGAATTTCATTCACGCCTAATTTTACACAGTCTACAGGGGTTCCAGAACAACTATATTCAAGGATTTCAGCACCTTCTTTTGAAATTTTATTGAGATACAAAGTGTTATTAATTGTTATAGCGTGTCCCATAGCGCTTTGGGGTTTGTCAGGAGCGACCACTACGACTTCACCTATTTCTGACATGACTAGAATTAAGGTTCTGATTCCTGGCGCGGTTAGCCCGTCATCATTGGTAACTAATATAAGTGGTTTTTTTGTGTTCATATTTGAGGTTTTTTTCTCTATATTTGGGTTTAATAAACTGATAAATATACTTATTCATTACAAATAAACAAAGGAAACGAATTTTATTGATTTCGGTATTTTCAAAGAGAAATAAAAAAACATTTTTATATCTTTAACAAAAAATTATGTAAGCTTTACTGGTGATGGCATAGTTTTTACTTTAACTTAGTTTAAAAAATTTGAATGAATGCTATAATTAACTTTATGAAAAGACATTATAAAATACTTCTTACAATTATTGTGCTTTCAATAGCCTTGTTTGCATTTAATATTAAATCTAAAAGCGAATCTGATCCTGAAAAGGATAAGTTGCTTTTGGAACTATTAACATTTGTTATAGAAAAAGGACACTATAGCCCTGCTAATATTGATGATAACTTCTCAAAAGGGGTTTATAAAGAGTATATACAAGCTTTGGATCCATCCAAACGCTTCTTTCTGCAATCAGATATAAATGATTTCTCTAAGTATGAAACGCTAATTGATGATCAAATTTTAAATAAAGATTTGACCTTTTTTACGTTGACATACACTCGTTTGATGGAAAGAATGGAGGAGAGTAAAAAATTATATCAAGCTATTTTATCGACACCATTTGATTATACAATTGATGAGAATTTTAATACCGATTATGAAAAAGCTCCCTATGCTAAAAATGAAAAAGAGCTTAAAGAAAGATGGCGTAAGCAAATCAAATTATCTGCTCTTTCATCATTGACTGATAGATTGAAAATACAAGAAAACAGAGCCAAAGGTATTATTGAAGATGTAAAATCTTCAGATGAAGAAGAGGATGCTTTGATGGAAAATGAAGAGCCATCGTTAGTTAAAAAGAAAGTTGTTAAAGATGATGAAAAACCAAAGACTTTTGAGGAATTAGAAAAAGAAACTAGAGTAAATGCTAAAAAATCATTGGATGAGTATTTTGGTTTTATGAAAGATTTGAACCAAAATGATTGGTTTTCGGTTTATATTAATTCTATTACTTCCCGTTTTGATCCACATACTAATTATTTTGCTCCAGAGGAAAAAGTGCGTTTTGATGTTAGTATGAGCGGAAAATTAGAAGGTATTGGTGCTCGTTTACAAAAGAAAAATGATTTCACAGAGATTTCAGAATTGATATCAGGTGGGCCGGCATGGAGAGGAAAAAAATTAGAATCAGGTGATCTTATTATGAAAGTTGGACAGGGCGTTTCTGAGCCAGTTGATGTCGTAGGTATGCGTCTAGATGATGTAGTTAAGAAAATAAAAGGACCTAAAGGTACTGAAGTTAGATTAACAGTAAAAAAAGTTGATGGAACAATAAAGGTTATTCCAATCATTAGAGATGTAGTAGAAATTGAGGAAACCTACGTTAAATCAAGTGTTGTTAATAAGAATGGTTTAAATTATGGGGTTATTTATTTACCTAAATTTTATATCGATTTTGAAAATAAAAATGGTAGAGATGCAGGAAAAGATATTGCGCTTGAAGTAGAGAGATTAAAAAAAGTGGGTATTGACGGAATTGTATTAGATGTGCGTGATGATGGAGGTGGATCTTTATCAACAGTTGTAGATATTGCAGGTTTATTTATTGATGAAGGACCCATTGTACAAATCAAATCCGCAGGAAGAAAAAAAGAAGTTTTATACGATAGAGATAAAAAAATTGAATGGGACGGGCCATTAGTAATTATGGTTAATAGCTTTTCAGCTTCGGCTTCTGAGATTTTGGCAGCAGCAATACAAGATTATAAAAGAGGAGTTATCATTGGTAGTAAACAAACATATGGTAAAGGAACTGTCCAAAACGTAATTGATTTGAATCAGTTTGTACGTAAAAGTTCTGTGGGAGATTTAGGAGCTCTTAAAACAACAACTCAAAAATTTTATAGAATCAATGGTGGTTCAACTCAATTAGAGGGTGTAAGCAGTGATGTGGTAATGCCAGACAGGTATGCATATCTAAAAATGGGAGAGCGCGATGTTGAAAATGCTATGCCATGGGATAAAATTGATGCAGCTGAATATACTGTGTGGACTAAAAATGCTAATTTTAATAAGGCTATTTCAAATAGTAAAAGCCGAATTGCCTCCAGTGAAAATTTCAAATTGATTGATGAAAATGCAAAATGGATTGATAGTAGAACAGGCGAGAATACGTATAGCTTAAATATTGATAAATTCAAATTAGCACAAAAAGCAATTGAAGAGAAAGCTAAAAAATATAAGCCAATTTCTCAGTATAAAAATCACTTACAGTTTACCTCACTGCCATATGAAGTTGATGAAACTAGTAAAGATGTTGTCTTGAAAGAAAAAAGAGAAAGATGGCATGAAGCTTTATCAAAAGACATTTATGTTGAAGAAGCATTGAATGTACTAGATGATTTACAATCAAAACCAATTTCGAAACAACACGAGACTTCAAAAAAAGATAAATTAGTGAAATCATAATATTTCTGAATGAATAATAGAACCGAATCAATATTCGCTAAAAC
>NZ_JBAWDL010000196.1:0-7905 GCF_049590715.1 Flavobacterium sp. | reverse complement strand
AGCTTATTCGATTTGTATCGATTAACAATGTTTCATAAACCTAAATAGCTATTTAATAAATACATAAGCAATGTCAAAAGTAATAGGAAAAGTTGCCCAAATCATCGGACCAGTTGTC
This sequence comes from Flavobacterium sp., assembly GCF_049590715.1. Taxonomy (GTDB): domain Bacteria; phylum Bacteroidota; class Bacteroidia; order Flavobacteriales; family Flavobacteriaceae; genus Flavobacterium. The sequence continues at coordinate 7,787 of NZ_JBAWDL010000196.1, read as the reverse complement.
GATGTAGTTTTCAACGGAAAAGATGTTGAACTTCCAAAAATTTATGATTCATTAGAAATCATAAAAAAAGATGGTACTAAATTAATTCTTGAAGTACAGTCTCATATTGGTGAAAATACAGTTCGTACCATATCTATGGACTCAACAGATGGTTTGAGTAGAGGTTATGAAGTAGTGGGAACAGGAAATCCTATTCAAATGCCAATTGGAGCAGATGTTTATGGACGTTTATTTAATGTCGTAGGAGATGCTATCGACGGGTTGCCAGAATTGCCTAAAACAGGTGAGAACGGAATGTCAATTCACCGTCAAGCGCCAAGATTCGAAGATTTAGCAACTTCATCAGAAGTTTTATTCACAGGTATTAAAGTAATCGATTTGATTGAGCCTTATGCAAAAGGAGGTAAAATTGGATTATTCGGTGGTGCTGGAGTAGGTAAAACAGTATTAATTCAAGAGTTGATTAACAATATTGCAAAAGGTCACGGTGGACTTTCAGTATTCGCAGGAGTAGGAGAAAGAACACGTGAAGGAAATGACTTGCTTCGTGAGATGTTAGAGTCAGGTATTATAAAATACGGCGAGGAATTCATGCACTCTATGGAAAATGGAGGATGGGATTTATCTAAAGTTGATTTACCAGGAATGAGAGAGTCTAAAGCTACTTTCGTTTTCGGACAAATGAATGAGCCTCCAGGAGCTCGTGCTCGTGTAGCATTATCTGGATTATCTATTGCTGAATATTTCCGTGATGGAGCAGGTTCAGACCAAGGTAAAGACGTACTATTCTTCGTTGATAATATCTTCCGTTTTACTCAAGCAGGTTCTGAGGTATCGGCACTTTTAGGGCGTATGCCATCTGCAGTAGGGTACCAACCAACATTAGCAACTGAAATGGGTGCGATGCAAGAGCGTATCACCTCTACAAATAAAGGATCTATTACATCTGTACAAGCGGTTTACGTTCCTGCGGATGATTTAACAGATCCAGCACCAGCAACAACGTTTGCTCACTTAGATGCTACTACAGTATTGTCCCGTAAGATTGCTGAGTTAGGTATTTATCCTGCGGTTGATCCATTGGATTCTACTTCTCGTATCTTAACTCCTCAAATCTTAGGAAATGAGCATTATGACTGCGCACAAAGAGTAAAAGAAATTCTTCAAAAATACAAACAATTACAAGATATTATTGCGATTTTAGGTATGGAAGAATTATCTGAAGAAGATAAATTATCTGTTTCTAGAGCACGTCGTGTACAACGTTTCTTATCTCAACCTTTCCACGTAGCGGAGCAATTTACAGGTATCCCTGGAGTTTTGGTTGATATTAAAGATACTATTAAAGGATTTAATATGATTATTGATGGTGAATTAGATCACTTACCAGAATCAGCATTTAACCTTAAAGGTACTATTGAAGAAGCTATCGAAGCTGGAGAAAAAATGTTGGCGGAAGCTTAATCAATTTAGGAATAAGGAATACAAGAATTAGGATTTCTAATTCCCAAATCTCAAATCCAAAATCCTTAATAATAAATTATGATTTTAGAAATAGTATCACCAGAAGCATCTTTGTTCAAAGGAGAAATCACTTCAATCACTGTTCCAGGTGTTGATGGTAGTTTTCAAATTTTAAATAATCACGCACCAATAGTTTCAATTCTTCAAAAGGGAATAGTAAGTATTACAGCTTCAAGTTTTAATTTTAGCAAAGAATCTGCTGATTTGTTTACCAAATTAAATGATCAAAATTATACTTTAGCTATCAATTCAGGAACTATCGAAATGAAAGACAATAAAGTGATTGTTTTAGCTGACTAAAACAATTCAAGATTATAAAAAAAAAGGACCATTCGTGAGAATGGTCCTTTTTTTATGTACTGAAACCACTTTAATGTTGTGATTTTAAAAGATTCAAAAAGGTGTTATATAACTTATTGTAACAATGGTTCTTTTGACTTTACGAACTTCAAAACTTTCCATCTTCTTAGATGAGCTTCATTTAAATTGTTTTACAAAAACAACAACTTTTAAATATAATAATTTGAAATTAGTTTTTCCAATAAGCATTCCATTCTTTTACTTTGTCTTTCCCTAATACATTATTGATTTTTGGGAAATAAGTATTCATAATTTCTTGAATTTTTTCTTTTTCGTCATCAGAATCCAATTGAAGTTTTTTTACTTCGCCAATTTTTTGATTTCTTTCATTAGCAAGCACTTTTATTTGGTCAAATTGTTCTGTCGTTAAATGTAATTCTTTAGCAGCTCCCTCAACACTCTTTTTTTCTTGTGCATTTGCATTGATTGCAAGAACCAAAACAAAAAACATAGTCAGTAATTTTTTCATTAGTTTGTTTTTAAATAATTTATTAAGTATAAAATTAAACATAAGTTGAAATGAAAAATTCTTAAAATTATCTAAATGTAACACTATATTATCCTAAGAATTCTCAAATAAAATTTTTGATGTGTCTATAAAATCATTGATATTTCTTCTTTTTAAAAAAGTAATATTCAAACCCTATAATTTTTTACAAATCATATCCTGTTGATAATTTTATAGTTAGGTTGTTTTGTGTAGAAACTTTAGTCATCATTGGTTACTCTTATTTTAAAAAAAATTAGAATGGTTTTGTTTTTTTATTGATCTAAAAAGCAACACCAAAAAAGTTAATTTTCTAAATAAAGAACCATTCGCAATTCAACGATTTACTTTGTAACTTTACAGCCTATAAAATCTTGTTATGAAACATATCGTATATTGTTTTCTTAGTTTAATAGTTTTTCTTTTTTCTTGTCAAGACAAGAATCAAAAACGCATGGAAGAAAACAAAAAAGAGATGGCCAAAAATGAAATCATCTTTTCTACCATTGAGAAAGCCTGGGTTTTTTACGATACCCCTATCAATGAAACTACCGAAGAAAGTGTCAAAACATGGAATGAACTCCGTCTTTTTCTAGCGGAATTATCCAAAAAACCTAAAAAAACCATTGGTGCTTTTCAGCGAAAAGCTACTGCTATTTCAAAGGCAGCAATGAATTTGAACACCAATATTCCAATACAATTTGATAAACCTCAAATAAAAAGCCGCATTGCTGTAGTGATTACTAAGGTTCGTATGATGGATTTGTACATTCATCTCGATAGAATTCCTAGTGAGAAAGTGGTGCAATTAATCAGCGAAATCAATAAAGAATTAGCCACTTTACAAAGAGAAATGGACAAAACCGTTGAAAAAAGCAAAATACCGCAGGAAGAAGGCGAAGCTGATTTAAAGAGGATGTTAGATGAATCAAGAGCCATCCCAAATACATATTCAAACACTGAAGTCATTACCATTGAGTAAAGTAGCCTTATACAAAACCTATGAGCATTTGCCTAAAACGATGCAAATTGCTACCCAATTGCAAGAAAAAAAGCAATTAAAACTACATCTACATGGATTGCTAGGTTCTGCAATTTCTTTTGTTGTACAATCGTTATTCAAAAAAACGGAACTGCCATTTTTGTTTATTTTAGATAATAAAGAGGAAGCCGCTTATTTCTTGAATGATCTCGAACAAATGATAGGTGACCAAGATGTTTTGTTTTATCCCGGTTCTTTTCGACGTCCTTATGTAATTGAGGATACTGATAATGCCAATGTTTTACTACGTGCCGAAGTGCTTAACCGCATCAACTCACGCAAAAAACCAGCGATTATCGTTAGTTATCCCGAAGCTTTATTTGAAAAAGTCGTAACCCGAAAGGATTTAGAGAAAAACACTCTAAAAGTAAGTGTAGGTGATAAAATTTCGATCGATTTCATCAACGAAGTGTTATTTGAATATGAATTCAAACGAGTCGATTTTATTACCGAACCAGGTGAGTTTTCTGTTCGTGGTGGTATTGTCGATGTGTTTTCGTTTTCAAATGACAATCCGTACCGAATCGAATTTTTTGGGAATGAAGTGGATAGTATTCGAACCTTTGATGTAGCGACCCAACTTTCGATAGAAATCCAAAAGAAAATCACGATTATCCCGAATGTCGAAAACAAGATTTTTCAAGAAAACCGAGAAAGTTTCTTGGATTATATTTCTGAAAAAACCGTGCTTTTTATTCAAAACACTGAAAGTTTTCTTTCTCAACTCGACAAACAATTTGCCAAGGCCGAAGAAGCATTTGAAAAATTATCCAAGGACATTAAGCATGCCACGCCTGAGCAATTGTTTTTGAATCAAAAATCGTTTATTCATCGTGCTTTAGACTTTTCGATTGTCGAATTAGCCAACAAGCCTATCTTTAAAACTACCCAGAAATTCGAATTTCACATTCAGCCGCAACCGTCTTTCAACAAGCAGTTTGATTTGTTGTTGAACAATTTGAGCGAGAATCATTTTAACGGTTTGACCAATTATTTATTTTGTTCGAATGACGCACAGGCGAAACGTTTTCATGATATTTTTGAATCTTTGGACGAAACCAATTCAGAGAACATTCGCAAGCAATACAACACCGTCGTTTTACCTTTGTACCAAGGATTTATTGACGAGGAAAACCAAATTGCTTGTTATACCGATCACCATATTTTTGAACGCTATCATAAATTCAACATCAAAAACGGCTATTCGAAAAAGCAAAATATCACTTTAAAAGAATTGACCACCCTTTCTGTCGGCGATTATGTCACGCATATCGACCATGGAATTGGGAAATTTGGTGGACTCCAAAAAATACAAGTCGAAGGCAAAACCCAAGAAACCATTAAACTCGTTTATGCTGATAATGACATAGTGTACGTGAGCATTCACTCGCTGCACAAGGTTTCAAAATACGCCGGTAAAGACGGAACGCCACCCAAAATTTATAAATTAGGGTCGAATGCTTGGAAAGCCTTAAAACAAAAAACCAAAGCCAGAGTCAAACATGTCGCCTTCAACTTGATTCAGTTGTATGCCAAAAGACGTTTGGACAAAGGGTTTCAGTTTGCACCTGATAGTTATTTGCAAAACGAATTAGAAAGTTCGTTTATCTATGAAGACACGCCCGACCAATACAAATCGACCCAAGAAGTCAAAGCCGATATGGAGAGCGACCGCCCAATGGATCGCCTCGTTTGTGGTGATGTAGGTTTTGGTAAAACCGAAGTTGCCATTCGTGCTGCCTTCAAAGCCGTGGACAATAGCAAACAAGTAGCGATTTTGGTACCAACGACAATTTTGGCATACCAACATTATAGAACTTTTACCGAACGATTAAAGGATATGCCGGTTTCAGTAGGCTACCTCAACCGTTTTAGAACCGCCAAACAAAAAGCTGAAACCCTAAAGCAACTCGCCGAAGGGAAACTCGATATTGTGATTGGAACGCATCAATTGGTCAACAAAAATGTGGTTTTCAAAGACCTCGGTTTATTGATCGTCGATGAAGAGCAAAAATTTGGTGTCAACGTCAAAGACAAACTTAAAACCATTGCCGCCAATATTGATACACTAACTTTGACCGCCACGCCTATCCCGAGAACCTTGCAATTTTCTTTGATGGCTGCCCGTGATTTATCAGTGATTACCACGCCACCGCCCAACCGTTATCCTATTGAGACGAATGTGGTTGGTTTTAGCGAAGAGACGATTCGAGATGCTATTTCGTACGAAATTCAGCGTAACGGACAGGTATTTTTTATCAACAACCGCATCGAAAATATAAAGGAAATTGCCGGAATGATTCAGCGTCTCGTGCCAAATGCCCGCGTGGGAATTGGTCACGGACAAATGGAAGGTAAAAAACTCGAAGAACTGATGCTCGCCTTTATGAACGGAGAGTTTGACGTTTTAGTTGCTACCACTATCATCGAAAGTGGTTTGGATGTACCCAATGCCAACACGATTTTCATCAACAACGCCAATAATTTTGGACTGTCTGACTTGCACCAAATGCGGGGTCGCGTAGGGCGTTCGAATAAAAAAGCGTTTTGTTATTTCATCTGTCCGCCGTATTCGGCGATGACTGATGATGCTCGTAAACGTATTCAGGCGTTGGAACAATTTAACGAATTGGGTAGCGGATTCAACATCGCCATGAAAGATTTAGAGATTCGTGGAGCAGGAGATTTATTAGGGGGCGAGCAGTCTGGTTTCATCAACGAAATTGGTTTTGACACCTACCAAAAAATCTTAAACGAAGCCATCGAAGAACTGAAAGAAAACGAATTCAAAGACCTGTATCCCGAAGAAAACGACATCGAAACCAAAGAATACGTCAAAGACCTTCAAATCGATACCGATTTTGAGCTTTTATTCTCTGATGAATACATCAACAACATCTCGGAGCGTTTGAGCCTCTACAACGAACTAGGCGCCATAAAAAGCGAAGAAGCCCTGCAAGTCTTTCAAACCAAATTGATTGACCGTTTTGGTCCTATGCCACCACGAGCGATTGCCTTGATGAACAGCATCCGCATCAAGTGGATTGCCACCCAAATTGGTATCGAAAAACTCGTGATGAAACAAGGCAAAATGATCTGCTATTTCGTCTCGGACCAGCAATCGGATTATTACCAATCCAACCGTTTCCGCAACGTATTGACCTTTGTTCAAAAACACAGCAACCTTTGCAAAATGAAAGAAAAACAAACTCCTAATGGGTTAAGACTTCTATTAACTTTTGACGAAGTAAAACAAACTAGAAGAGCTTTGGAATTGATGCAACTTTTGGGTGGAATTGAGGGGTAACTTTTTTAGGAGCAGAAGGATTGAATCCCACAACAACCTTTACTCCCGCTATTCGTTACAATCTCTTGTATTTCTATCGCAATACAAGAGGATTTTCACTGCTATCGGGGCTATTAATAACGTTTTTGTTTTTCATATTTACAAAAGAAACTAGTCGTATATTAAAAGTAGATCTAATTATTTGTAAGAAAAAAACAATATATTTGATAAAAATATTAAGCGAAACAAACCTTCGCTTATATACTAGTTATGCCTAATTATATAGAAACTATGTACACATTTGAAGATAAGACCTCAGAAGATCGATTAAAGGATTTGCTTTTACAATACGAAGAATTTGAAAAAGACGACACATCATCAGTTAAAGCAACTGAACTATGTACTAATGCTTGGCATTTGGTTGACTGGGTTTTTGAAGAATTCAAAGGTGTTCATTTGATGTCATCTATTGGAGATTTTAGAGCAACACTTTATCCTGAATGCGAATCACTAAAGATTATGCACGATATAGCTAATGGTTCAAAACATTCAAAAGTTTCGAGACCAAAAGCCTCAATAAAGACAACTTTAAAACACGAAGGACCATTTTCTAATATTTTTAGTAGAGAATTTGATCAAACAAGTCTTGAAATAGAAATGGAGGATGGAACTATTTTATATTTTGTCGATGAAATTGAAATAGTAATCAAATTTTGGAAAGACTATTTTAAAAATAGACTTAACATTCAAATAGAATAACTAGGCATAACAGCCACTACAACGGATTTGGACATTTGGCTTAACCTGACCGCGCTGATCTACCACATTAGTTAGCGCAGATATTTATCTGCCTCAGCTGGCGCGAGTATAATGTCCTAGACTGGCGCAATTATACATTAAAGATAAAGGCTAGTGCGATTTTTTAACTCGTACCCGCAAAGATTGGTAAATCATAATATTATAAATATTTACGGAGAATAGCAACTCAAACCACAATCCAGTCTAGACAGGTTTTGTAACAGGCACAATAGACTGGAAATACCGCAGTGCACGAAATTATGGCAATAATGACCATACTGTTTTAGAGA
>NZ_JBAWDL010000195.1:0-2281 GCF_049590715.1 Flavobacterium sp. | reverse complement strand
CAATTAAACGGAGTGTTTACACAAATTAAGCCATTTTGTAGATAAAAAAACGAATGGTTTTTATCCTCTACCAACATTATTTTATCCTTAACAGAAAGTTAATATATCTACTTGATCTACTTCTTTTTTTAATACAGGCTATATAAGCCATTGAGAGTACAACTATGATCTATTCGAACTAAAAATTAAAGAAGCTGTTTTTTGTTTCACTTTTATAAAACTATTATTTTTTTGCTCACCATTCCTATATCGCTTTTTGCATTGACTACATAAGTTCCCTTTGCTAAATTTAATTTTGAAAGATTGATTTCAACTTTTGATTGTCCTTTAAAATTGTTCGAATAAACCAGCTTACCCATCAAATCAGAAATTGTTATTGAAACATCAGAAATTGTTACTAAATCAATAGTTAAAAATTCATTTTCACTTTCAAAAGGGTTAGGATAAACTTTTACTTGATTTGTATTGAATGCAAATGATTCGTTTGACAAAGCGGGACAATTATTTACTCGATTATTATCTCTTGAAATCACTAGGGATATTGACCAATCAAAACCAGTCGCATTAGCCTTCAATTGATTTTCGGTTGGAACATTTACACTATAATACCCATTACCAACTGCTCCGCTAGTTGTACTAGCACGATAAAGTAATGGAGCAATCAATGGTCCTAGATGATAAGAGCCATCGTCCATATAAGCAATACCAGGATAGATTAATATAGAAGGATTGGTTCTCAAGACACAAGGTACCCACGGAAAAACACCTTCCTTTACCTGAGCATTGGTGCCGTAAGAACATGTTACATCGGTAATTCTAGAATCCGAATCAAAAACACCAACACCTATAAAAGGAGATGCATTATCGTACGCTTTATCAATACGTACAGCCGCCATACAACTAGTTGCTTCAATTTTTTGAACGTCAAACCAGCCGTTCTGTGCACTCCATGGCTGTATCATGACGGCTGCATTCCCATTGGCACACTTAATATTGTAGGCCGATATTTCAGAAACCCAAGCTTCTTCTTGTGGTGTTGTACCACCAGAAGCAGTTACATCATCAGTTTCTATTCGTAGTGAAACACCTCCTCCCACGGAAGTAATATTTTTAAACAATAACTTTTCTCCTGATCGTACCTGAACAGCACCATATCCACTATGAGCGTTTTGAACTGTCAAGTTTTTAATAAGTCCTTGCTTTGGTCGTCCCCAAACCCCTGCACTACTCTTGCTTACAGAACAATTCATTGCCGCATGAACGGTGAAATTATCGACAACACGACAACCTGAAACCATAAAATTAGTAACAGCTTTCATGTTAAAAGGAGTAATTCGAACAAGATATGCAACGCCTTCATCAGTAACCATTTCCAAATCTGACAAATCAATCGTAAATTGTCCATCATCATTGAGCGATCGAATGCTTACATTCTCTGTTATAAAAGTGGCATTTATAGATCCAATTCTAAAAATTGACCTGTTAGTAGTCTTATTTACACATGACGGACAAGCACTTGGTTTAATAATTGCATCTTTTGAAATCACTAAATGTATATTCGATTTCATTAAGATTTCAGCAAATTCCCAGGTACCTGCATTTATAGTAATAACTCCTCCCCCAAGATTATTTAGAAAATTTATAGCTGTATTCAACGTCGAAGAATCATCCCCTGCATTATTCAATAAAGTAACTCTTTGACCAGCTGGAAAACCAGTCGAATTATCTGTAAAAAATTCGCTCTCTATCTGATCTATTGGCATTTTTAAGGGCGCTGCAACTTGCCCAAAGACAATAACATGAGTTAGTAGAAACAGGTAGAAAATAATATTATTTTTCATATTTTGAAATTTTTTATTTATTAATAGCACACCAATATTTATTTCTTATCATTTATTTCTACAAAAAGAACATCATAAGGCTTTAATCTAGGTTGAGAACTAATGACTAGTCCGTTAATTAAATCATAGCAAGAAGTTCCGTTCTTTGCTTTTTTTAGCTGAATCGATAATTTGGCATCATTTTTCCCCATATTGATAATGGATAGCACATTGTTTCCTTTTTCATTCTTAATGCATTTCCAAGTACATCCTTTTAGACTTGTACCATTTTCTTCAATAATACGTACTTCAGGAAGATGTTTTTTTTCTTCAATAATAGACAAAGCTTTTGCCTTCATTTCAGCAATAGAATTGACTACAACTAGCTGTCCTTTACTTTGTTTCAATGCGGGTAAAGCAATACCGTACTCATTCATTTTCAAACTAATACCATCCACAAT
>NZ_JBAWDL010000194.1:0-1654 GCF_049590715.1 Flavobacterium sp. | reverse complement strand
ATGTACAATTCATTGGTGCGGTTGGAGGATTCTCTAACTCGGATGTATTGGGTTCTGCTAAAGGTTGGGCGGGAGCTTTCTTGTACAACGAAAAAGCAAAAACAGCCTTAGATAATTTCTTCAAAAGAGAAGACACTTTATCTGTCGGAATCTGTAATGGTTGTCAGTTATTGATGGAATTAGAAAAAATCAATCCTGAGCACGAAGTACACGGGAAAATGCTTCACAACGACAGTTATAAACACGAAAGTATCTTTACATCAGTAACGATTCAAGAGAACAAATCGGTGATGTTATCTACATTAGCAGGAAGTACTTTAGGAGTTTGGGTATCGCATGGTGAAGGAAAATTTAATTTACCTGAAGCTGAAGCGAACTACAACATTGTAGCAAAATACGGTTATGACAGCTATCCAGCAAACCCTAACGGATCTGATTACAACACAGCAATGTTATGTGATACTACAGGTCGCCACTTGGTTATGATGCCACACATTGAGCGTTCTACCTTCCAATGGAACTGGGCAAACTACCCAGCAGATAGAAACGACGAAGTAACGCCATGGCTAGAAGCTTTTGTTAATGCTCGATTGTGGATTGAAAAACACTAATTATCCATTAAAACATATTTTAAATGCGTCCTGAAATTTTGGGACGCATTTTTTTTTATGACAGAATAAATTTATATTTTTAACGGTAACTTATCATCAAATGAAAAATCAAATACTGTTTTATAATAGTCCTGAAGGCAAAGTAACCGTTACGGTAACTTATTTAAATGATACTTTTTGGTTAACCCAAAAATTAATTGCGCAACTATTTGGAGTTGAAACCCCTGCTATTAGTAAACATTTATCTAACATTTATGATTCTAATGAACTTGACAAAAAGGGAACTATTTCCATTTTGGAAACAGTTCAACAAGAAGGTAAAAGACAAGTAAAACGACAGGTTGAATTTTACAATTTAGATGCAATAATTGCTGTTGGATATAGAGTAAACTCAAAACAAGCTACACAATTTAGAATTTGGGCGACCCAAACATTAAAGGAATATATTACCAAAGGTTTTGTTATGAATGACGAAATGCTCAAAAATGGCAAACCTTTTGGAAAAGATTATTTTGATGAATTATTGGAAAGAATTCGAGAAATTCGATCTAGTGAACGAAGGATGTATCAAAAATTAGGAGATGTATTTGAACAATGCAGTGCTGATTATACTGTAAATTCCGAAGAAACAAAACTGTTTTACAAGATGATTCAAAACAAATTGCATTATGCCATCACTGGAAAAACAGCTGCTGAAATCATTTATGATAGAGCTGATAGAAATAAAGACTTTATGGGACTTTCAACATGGAAAAATGCTCCAAAAGGAAAAATATTAAAAAGCGATGTTTCTATCGCTAAGAATTACTTATCCCAACCTGAAATAGGAGATTTAAGTCTTTTAGTAAGTGCTTTTTTGGATTTAGCTGAATTTCAAGCACGACGTAATACAGTCTTATTGATGAAAGATTGGTTAGAACGCACCAATAAATTTTTAGATAGTAACAGTTTGGATATTTTACCAAATGCTGGTAAAATATCACATGAAAAAGCAGTCGAAAAAGCACATCAAGAATATGATTCTTTTAGAATCAAACAAGACA
>NZ_JBAWDL010000193.1:0-12241 GCF_049590715.1 Flavobacterium sp. | reverse complement strand
CTTTAGTACCTGCTAAAAGAGAACCTAACATCACACAGTCAGCTCCTGCAGCCAAAGCTTTAGGGATATCTCCTGTGTAACGAATTCCACCATCAGCAATAACTGGTACTCCAGTTCCTTCTAAGGCAGCTGCTACTTCTAACACTGCTGAGAACTGAGGAAAACCAACACCCGCTACAATACGAGTTGTACAGATTGAACCAGGTCCAATTCCAACTTTCACACCATCAGCACCATTTTCAACTAAATATTTGGCTGCTTCTGGAGTTGCAATATTTCCAACGATAACATCAATTTGAGGGAATTTTGCTTTTACTAATTTAAGCGTGTCTACTACTCCTTGGTGATGACCGTGAGCAGTATCAATAATAATAGCATCTACTCCAGCATTAACCAACGCTTCTGCTCTATCAACTGCATCACCAGTAACCCCAATAGCTGCCGCTACACGTAAACGTCCGTAAACGTCTTTGTTAGCAATAGGTTTTTGAGTTAATTTAGTTATATCTCTAAAGGTAATTAAACCTACTAATTTATTGTCTTTATTTACAACTGGTAATTTTTCGATTTTGTGACCTTGTAATACAACCTCAGCTTGTTCTAATGAAGTCCCTTCGGCAACAGTGATTAAGTTATCACTGGTCATTACCTCAACAATAGGTCTTGCATTGTTTTTTTCAAAACGCAAGTCACGATTAGTAACAATACCTTTTAAAGTTTGGTTTTCATCCACAATTGGAATTCCACCAATACCGTATTCTTTCATTGCAGCTTTAGCATCTTTCACTGTTGATGTTAAAGGCAACGTTACAGGATCGATAATCATTCCAGACTCAGCACGTTTTACTTTACGTACTTTGGCAGCTTGCTGCTCAATAGTCATGTTTTTATGTAGAACACCAATTCCTCCTTCTTGTGCCATAGCAATTGCCATTGCACTTTCGGTAACGGTATCCATTGCAGCGGATACAATAGGAACATTTAGTGTTATGTTTCGAGAAAATTTTGTTTGAATACTCACTTCGCGAGGAAGCACAATTGAGTAATTTGGAACTAATAATACATCATCGTAAGTTAAACCTTCGCCGATAATCTTTGTGTTGTGTGCTATCATGGTGCAATTTCTAGTTGAATTGCGTGCAAATATAGTGATTATATTTGAAATAAAAATTGATTTTTGCAACGTTTTACAATTTGCAATTAGTTATACCGTTTAAGTATAGGCTTTTCAATATTTAAAAATAAGGCGTTTATTTTGTGATAGGTTACATAAGAAATAGAAAGAATACTTTTGGCTACCAATATAAGAACATTCCTTAACTCGTCATTTTACCTTCAAAGCGTCATTCCTGAACGAATCCCCTAGCCCAGATGGAAATGGAAAGCCCGGAGCGGTCAGGGCTTATTTTTCTTGCCATAAAAGAGCGACCAAAGGAAGCTCCTTTTATGGCATAGAAAATAGCCCTAATCGTGAGGACTTGTAATGTACAGCTGGATATAGCTCCTTAAAAAACTATTCTGTTTTATCTTTGAAAACAAAATTGAGCCCCAATTGAAACGAAAGGCTATTCGCTTTTGAAACGTCACGATATTTCAATAAATTATCAGCCATTAAATAGAGATTGAATGCTCCTATAGTACCTGATAAACCTAAACCGAGATTGCTGTATGAAAAGGAATCTATGGTATAAGTGGCTTTTAAATTAAGATGATTTTGAATCATACTTCTTCTATAATACGCGGTTAATGCTGTCATAGGAGTTTTAGGAGTGGTCATCATAAACAACTGTGCTCCTATGGCGTTTTGATATTCTTTATTTTCAGTATTTGAACAGTTACAATCACCACCCCCTCTGCCGTCTTGAAATGAATACTGATATGATGCATTTAATTTTATAGGTCTCCAAGTTGTATAGGACACATGGGTTGTATCCATAGGAATCGCTTTTTTGAACGCATCAATAATACTTTCGGAATTGTTTGGGTTAACAAAATCAGGACTTATTCCTTGGTAATCATAGATTCCTTTAAAATTATAGGTCTTAACATCTTTACTATGATTTATAAATCCTACATCCAATATACTTGCGGTAAGTTGAATATTTTTTTTGGGATAATAAGTAACTCCTGCATCAAAACCAAGTCCTAAATCACCTCCTATAAAGGCATTTTTAATTATATCTTTAGCGTCATTATACTTTTTTTCGTCGTCGATATACCCTGAGACGCCCGAAGTTTGCAATTGCAAATCAGAATAAATAATTTGGTCGTATACATTATTTACATTGGATGGACTGGTATAAATATACCCTGAATTATATGTCGATGTAGCGCTATAGCCACTGGTATATATCTTTGCGCGACCTCCTACAATTAGATTTTCTTTTACTTTTTTATGAAAACCTAAATGCAATACCGAAACCGCTTCAGCTTTTGCGGATAGATCGCCTAGATTAAATGATTTTCCTAAGTAATTTTGATTCCCATCCAAAACAAAAATCAAAGGATCAGTTGGAACATAAGAGAACAAATCAAATTCCTGATACATTCCAAAGGAAACATATCCTCGATTACCCCAATCTCCTACCCTAAATCCGCCATTAAAAATTTCTATTTGTTCGTTAACAACCAATTTATCACCACTATTAGACGAAAAAATAACGTTTCGTAATTTAGTATTGAAATCAACACCGTTATCAGCAAATAGATCATAGGCCGAAAAACCTGTAGAACCCACATTTGCCGAGATTCCAGAAAGAAATGGTACTCCAAAATAAAATTTGTACTCATAATCAGCACCTGGATTAGTCATCATAGACTGTGGCACTGCTGTGAAATTGTATAAAATTTGCTTGTTTTGTGACCAACAGTCTAAAGAAACCAATAGCAACGAAAGGATTATTGATACTTTTCTCATTGTATTTCCATATAAACAGTGGCACTTGATCTCAGTTTTAAACTTCCCGGACTATTTTCAGTTAACAATGGTCCCGGAGCCATTAGTAAGCGGAAGCCCATTTTGTCCGTTTGTTTCAATAAATCTAATGTAACGTCTTTAAAAATCTCCGATTTAGTAACAACAATTGGTGTTCCTGTAGAAGCTGGAACTACAAAATTAATTACATACATAATTTGATCTACTTCATTTATCAAAACTAAATCGATACTATAGATCCTGTTAATCGTATTCGTTATTTCGAAAAAAAAGTCTGTTTGTAATAACGATTTTCTAAAAAATGAATCCCTAAAAACATCAAAATTTTGAGCAGCAAAAGCCCTATTCGTCTCCACTCCATTAGTTACAAACTCATGAGCAGGAACATCAAAATAAGTCAAATTAGCCTTTACCGTTGGAGTCAACTTTAAATCATTAGCTTGATCAAAATTCAAATTACTAGTACATGACATAGTGAAAATCATCATCAGAAAGATAGTGAAAATCTTTTTTACAATAGCTTTTTTCATTTTAAAGGTGTATTTATTCTTTATTCCTCATTTATAAATATACGCTATTTATAGATACTGAACAACTTTGAAGCTTCGTTATAGGCGCTTTCAAAACTTAATGGATTTAGGTTTGAATTTATTTTATTGGCAGTAAAATAAGATAATAATTTCTCCGTAGGCATATTTCCTGTAAGCTCATCTTTAGCCATTGGACAACCACCAAAACCTTGAATTGCTCCATCAAAACGACGACAACCGGCTAGAAAAGCAGTATCTACTTTTTCAAACCATTTGTCATAAGTGGTATGAAAATGAGCTCCGAATTCAATATGAGGATATTGTGTCACCAAATTAGCGTACAAATACTGAATATCCTCTGGTGTTGAGCTTCCTACTGTATCCGAAAGCGAGAGGATTTTTACCCCCATTTTGGATAGTTTTTCGGCCCATTCGGCTACGATTTCAACATTCCAAGGATCACCATAAGGATTCCCAAAACCCATAGAAAGATACGTCACTACTTCCTTATTATTTTTATCAGCAATAGCTAGAATTTCTTCTAAAGTAATTAAAGATTCCGCAATGGTTTTGTGTGTATTTCTCATTTGGAAATTCTCGGAAATCGAAAAAGGAAACCCTAAATACTGAATTTCAGAAAACTGAGAGGCCATTTCAGCTCCTTTAGTATTTGCAATTATAGATAATAACTTGCTGGAAGTTTTTGATAAGTCTAATAGTTCTAAGACAGCGGCTGTGTCTTTCATTTGCGGAATAGCTTTAGGAGATACAAAACTACCAAAATCAATAGTATCAAAACCTACACGCAACAAAGCTTGTATATAAGCTACTTTTTGTTCAGTAGGTATATATTTTTTTATGCCTTGCATGGCATCCCTTGGACATTCTATGATTTTGACTGATTCCATATAATTCAAAGATATAAAAACTTAGAAATTGCTAAGGGTACAATTGGTAAAGTTTTCGAAGTTTTTTTTTATTTTTCCATAAAAAAATCCCGACTGTTTTCACAATCGGGATTAGATCTATTTTTAAACTAAAATGAATTATTTTACATCCATTAATTCTACATCAAAGATTAAAGTCGCATTTGGCGGAATTACTCCTCCAGCTCCATTAGCTCCATACCCTAAGTGAGATGGAATTACAAAACGAGCTTTATCACCTACTTTCAATAAAGCGATACCTTCATCCCATCCTTCGATTACTTGACCTTGTCCTAATCTAAATTCGATTGGTTTTTTTCTTGGGTAAGAAGAATCAAAAACTTTTCCTGTTTCCAAAGAACCTTCGTAATGAACTGAAACAGTTTTTCCAGCTTCTGCTTGTTTCCCATCCCCTCTTTGGATGTATTGGTAACGCAATCCGCTTTCTGTTTTTTCAAATCCCGCTGCTAATTTTTCCATTGCTTCTTCAGCAGCAGCTTTCTCAGCTTCCAAACGTTTTTTACGATTTCCTTCAAAAGAACGGAAAGCCTCAACAGCATTCCATTTTTCAGCTTCTTCACCTACTCTTACAATTTCTAAATTATCAAGAGCATCTCCTTGACCTATGGCATCTACAACATCCTGCCCTTCTACAACTTGACCAAAAACAGTGTGTTTTCCGTCTAACCAAGAAGTAGGTACGTGTGTAATATAAAATTGAGAACCATTTGTTCCAGGTCCTGAGTTAGCCATTGCTAAAACCCCTGGTTTGTCATGTTTCAAACTTGGATGAAATTCATCATCAAATTTATACCCAGGTCCGCCAGTTCCAGTACCTTGAGGACAACCTCCTTGAACCATGAAATCTGGAATAACTCTATGAAAGTTTAATCCATCATAAAATTTTGTCCCTTGCGGTTTGATACTGTTTTCTAAATTTCCTTCGGCTAGAGCAACAAAGTTACCTACTGTACCCGGTGTCAAATCATGTGTTAATTTTACTAAAATCGCCCCTTTTGGAGTGTTGAATTTAGCATATATTCCGTTTTCCATTGTATATGTTTTTTATTGAAGTGCGAAATTACAAATTAAATAGGGAATTTGAAAATTAGATCATCATCTACTCAGTGCAAACGCATGATGTAAAATAATCACCATTAATTGGCAGATTTTTTCTAAATAACTTATATCTTATTAGTAGTGGCAAATAAATTTACGCTAATACCCCTTGAAGCGGTCTATTTACAATCAGAATTAATTTAAAATTAGCAAACCTACAGTTGAAAAAACTCATGCGTTGCCTTAATCATCTGATTAATTAATAAATCGAATCTAATGCTGCTATTATGTCACTTCCCTCTGCTCTATTGCGATACTCTGCATCTAAAAAGGTGTAAACAATCTTTCCATTTTGATTAACTACATAAGTAGCTGCTAATGGTAATTCATTAGATTCATCACCATTATAACCGTGTAAATCAAAGTTTTCTTGATAAGAAGTTGCTACGTCCTCTGTTAATTTGAAAACAATTCCGAATTCAGCAGCTACTTTATTCCCTACATCACTCAATACTTCAAATTGCAATTGATGTTTTTCGGCTGTTGATAATGATCTGTCGGGCAACTCAGGAGTCAAAGCTAATAAATTAGCACCTTTTAACTGAATTTCAGGCAATAGTTCTTGCAAATAATGCAGGGTCATATTGCAATAAGGACACCATCCACCACGGTACCATGTTAGTACAACAGGACCTTTTTTTAAATAATCATTTAATTCTACGCTATTGCCAATGGCATTATTTAAGGCAAAATTAGGAGCGATATCATCATTTTTTTTAGCATTCAAAACAACTTGTTGACGTATTACATCATTTATTCCCTCAGCATAGATTTCTTGAATCTCCGAAGGAGCTTTTGCTTCCCAATCCTCTTTTGCATTATTTAAAGTCTCTTGTAAGCTAATAGTAGTATTATAGGTATCCATTGTTTCAGTTATTATAAAATTAATTATACAAATGTATTACCTGCACTTGCCTTACTATTTATTAATTTTACTGAAAATGTTATAAGATTCCACTATTATTCATTCAGATCTCTTTTTAATAATCATTTCAAAACGGCATCCAACGATCCAATAAATTTTTCAAAACTTTCAATATGTGCATATGTCCAATATTTAAGTAGTTCTACTAATTTAGAATTAAAGCTAAAGGTTTTTTTAAGAAGAGAGAGTATTATGAAAACTTTACAATTTGTTTTCTTTAAACCTTTAAATAATAACAACAAACAATTACAAGGATTATCCTAAAATGTACTTCTAAAAACAGTTGCAAATTGTATCTTTGCGACTTAACTATTTGGAAGATTTATCATGCGCATTGACATTATTACCGTTTTACCTGAATTACTACGAAGTCCGTTTGAGGCATCCATCATGAAACGTGCTATTGACAAAGGATTAGTCGAAGTACATTTTCATAACTTGAGAGACTATACAACCAACAGACAAAAAAGTGTGGATGATTATCCTTTTGGTGGTGGTGCAGGAATGGTAATGACTGTACAACCTATTGATGCTTGTATTACTCATTTAAAAAGCGAAAGGACCTACGATGAAATTATTTATATGTCACCTGACGGCGAAACGTTGAACCAAAAAATGGCCAATACCATGTCAATGTATGAGAATATAATCATATTATGCGGTCATTACAAAGGAGTAGACCAAAGAGTTCGTGATCATTTTATTACCAAAGAAATTTCAATAGGCGATTATGTATTGAGTGGTGGTGAACTAGGAGCCTTAGTATTATCAGATGCTTTGATCCGATTGATTCCCGGTGTATTAAGTGACGAAACCTCAGCATTAACGGATAGTTTTCAAGATGGTTTATTATCAGGACCTATCTACACCAGACCAGCTGAGTACAAAGGATGGAAAGTTCCCGATATTTTATTAAGCGGCCATTCGGCCAAAATTGACAAATGGCGTGAGGATACCGCTTATGAACATACGAAAAATAGAAGGCCAGATTTACTCGAGGAAAGTTAAAAGTTATTAGTTAATCGTTAGTTGTCTGACAGTTTAAATAATTATAAAAATTTATTAAAAATATTTCACAACTTATAACTCATAACTCATAACTTTTTTTTACTTTTGCACCCTCATTTGATCAACCTCTGGCGATACCCGTGAATGTTGATCCGATATTAAACCATAATTAGCATTTAAAATGGCAAATTTAATTGATTTCGTTAATAGCGAATATGTTGCAAAAAAAGATTTCCCTGAATTCGGAGCTGGAGACACTATCACAGTTTACTACGAAATTAAAGAGGGTGAAAAAACTAGAACACAGTTTTTCAAAGGAGTTGTAATCCAAAGAAGAGGTACTGGAAGTACTGAAACTTTTACAATCCGTAAAATGTCAGGTGCTGTAGGTGTTGAGCGTATCTTCCCTATCAACTTGCCAGCTTTACAAAAAGTTGAAATCAACAAAAAAGGAGCTGTACGTAGAGCTAGAATTTTCTACTTCAGACAACTTACTGGTAAAAAAGCTAGAATTAAAGACAAAAGAAGATAGTCTACTATCCCTTTATACTAAAAGTCCCGACATTGTCGGGACTTTTTTTTTGGGGTTTTCAATAATTCCAAAAAGAGAATTCTCAAATAAAAGCCTTATAATTAAAAAAATAACATTTTAAAGCGAAGTCGTTAGTTATCCCATAATTCCGATATTTCTATTCTAAACCCTTACGTAATTTAGTCTGATTTACCTATCTTTGCACGGCTTTATTAAAAGCAAAACACTTTTCAATGTTATATTGTATTAGGACTACGATTATAAAATAAAAAAAATGACACAAAATTCAAAGATTGTTTACACATTAACTGACGAAGCACCTTTGTTAGCTACTTATTCTTTTTTACCAATTGTTAAAGCTTTTACAGCTACTGCAGGTATTGAAATTGAAACCGAAGATATTTCAGTTGCAGCGCGTATTTTGGCAAACTTCCCTGAATTTTTAACGGAAGACCAAAAAGTAAAAGATTCTTTAGCTGCACTAGGAAAACTAGCTACTGCTCCAGAAGCAAATATCATTAAATTACCAAACGTTTCTGCATCAGTTCCTCAATTAAAAGGAGCTATTGCAGAATTGCAAGCACACGGCTATAAAATTCCAAATTTCCCTGAAGACCCAAAAGACGACGCTGAAAAGGAAATCAAAGCAAAATATTCTAAAATATTAGGTTCTGCCGTAAACCCTGTATTACGCGAAGGAAACTCTGATCGTAGAGCTCCAAAAGCCGTAAAAAATTACGCAAAAGTAAATCCTCACTCTATGGGAGCTTGGTCTGCTGATTCAAAAACAGCTGTTGCTTCAATGGAAAAAGGTGATTTTTACGGAAGTGAGCAATCGCTTACAGTAGCAGAAGCTAATGATGTAAAAATCGAATTTGTGGCACAAGACGGAACAACTACTGTTCTTAAAGCTAGTACTCCGTTAAAAGCAGGTGAAATTATTGATAGCTCAGTAATGCACTTGAATGCTTTAAAATCTTTTGTTGCCAAAACAATTGTGGAAGCGAAAGCTAAAAATGTATTGTTATCAGTTCACTTGAAAGCAACCATGATGAAGGTTTCTGACCCAATTATCTTTGGTGCTATTGTTGAAGTTTATTTTGCGGATGTATTTGCAAAATACGCTACTTTATTTGCTGAACTTGGTGTAAACACAAGAAATGGTTTAGGGGATGTGTATGCAAAAATTGCAGGCCAACCACAACAAGCAGAAGTTGAAGCCGCCATCAATCAAGCGATTGAAAACGGTCCAGCTCTTGCCATGGTAAATTCTGAAAAAGGAATCACCAACCTTCATGTACCATCAGATGTAATTGTAGATGCTTCTATGCCCGCTATGATTCGTACATCAGGACAAATGTGGAACAAAGAAGGAAAACCACAAGATACTATCGCTATTATTCCAGACCGTTGTTATGCTGGTGTATATACAGCTACAATCGATTTTTGTAAAAAGAACGGAGCTTTTAACCCAACAACAATGGGATCTGTACCAAACGTAGGTTTGATGGCACAAAAAGCAGAAGAATACGGATCTCATGACAAAACTTTCCAAATGTCAGCTAACGGAGTAGTTCGTGTAGTAGATGTGAATGGAACCGTTTTAATGGAACAAGCAGTTGAAGCCAATGACATTTTTAGAATGTGTCAAGCAAAAGACGCTCCTATTCAAGACTGGGTAAAACTAGCGGTTAATAGAGCGCGTTTATCTGAAACCCCTGCGGTCTTCTGGTTAGACGAAAACAGAGCACACGACAGACAAATAATCAAAAAAGTAAATCTATACTTAAAAGATTACGATACAACTGGATTAGACATTCGTATCTTAAATCCAATTGCTGCAACTGAATTTACTTGTGAAAGACTTATCAAAGGTTTAGACACTATTTCAGTAACAGGAAACGTTTTACGTGATTACCTTACTGATTTATTTCCAATTCTTGAAGTAGGAACTTCTGCAAAAATGTTATCTATCGTTCCATTAATGAATGGTGGTGGATTATTCGAAACAGGTGCAGGTGGATCAGCTCCAAAACACGTAGAGCAATTTACGCAAGAAGGATATTTACGTTGGGATTCACTAGGAGAATTTTTAGCTCTTGGTGCTTCATTAGAACATTTAGGACAATCATTAAACAATCAAAAAGCAATCGTTTTATCTGAAACTTTGGATCAAGCAAACGATGCTTTCTTGCAAAACGACAAATCTCCAGCTAGAAGAGTAGGTCAAATTGACAACCGTGGTTCTCATTTTTACTTAGCTTTATATTGGGCTCAAGCTTTGGCTGCCCAAACAAAAGATACCGACTTACAAGCTATCTTTACTCCTATTGCTAAAGAACTTACAGAGAACGAAGCTAAAATTGATGCTGAGTTAATTGGTGCACAAGGAAAACCACAAGAAATTGGTGGTTACTACCAACCAAATCCAGCTTTAGTAAGCAAAGCGATGCGTCCAAGCATCACTTTAAACACTATCTTGGATAAAATATCAGTTTTAAAAACAGCTTAATCGTTTTTATACCAAATATGTTAAAGACAACTCGAAAGGGTTGTCTTTTTTTTTGGAGCAGAAACACCTATTTTCACAACCACCATCCCTCCCGCTTTCCGCTACAATCTTTTCCTTTTAAAAGAAAAAGGAAAAGGATTTTCACTTCAATCGGGGCTAGATATCGACGTTTTGTTTTTCATATTTACACATCAGTTGTTGTATTAAGACATACTATAATACGAATGAAGTTCATACCTCTTACGTACGAAAAGTATTCAACAAATAAAAAGTCCCTTTGATGATTTGTAAGAAAAAAATAATATATTTGAAAATAAATAAAGTATGACACTTGTCATACATATCTACCCATATTTGGGTGGCTTTGTATGATTTTGTCATTCATATATACTAGTTAGAGCTCATAACCTTGGAAATCAGCATTCAATATAAAATATTCATCTTTTTTTTATATAGTTTTAAATGATAAAATAAGTTTGAGAACTCTAAATTTTAACTCTTTACTTCTCTCCTATTTTGCGAAATTCAAATCTTTGCTTAAACTTTGTGTTGAAATATCTTTATCGAATATTGGAAACTTTACCTAAACTGAATCTAAAATTCTTTGTGAAAAAATAGCAACGTTTAGCCGAACAGAATGCTGAGATCATTTTGTGGATTATTGGAGGAATTTATTATCTGAAAACGTGTATAAGAAAAAAGCCGTAAAGTAGAAATTACTAGAAGTAAAGTTTAGCTAAAAAAGAATAATTAGCTGTCTTTAGAACGTACATAAAAAACCATTCGTAAAGCAGATAAAACGTGAAACAAAAGATTGTCTAAACAGAGACGAAAAGCAGACAACCAATAGAAATGGATGAAGTTTGCGCGTAGAGTTACGAGCTCTAACACACGTTTGTATCAATTTGCGAATTTAGTGGAATTATCGTTTTTTTATCATATTTTCGTATAGCCGAAAGTACTCGTCTTCGTAAGTCGCAAACGGCGCAAGGCGCGAGAACGTTGTATGCAATTGAGCGTTCGAAACCTGATAAATAGTCTGAAAATCAGAGCGAAAGGATAGTGTTTAAAGCGGAAAAATGCTTTTATTTTTTCGTCAAGCCTTGCAAACGAGATTTGCTGAAAATGCATTTTCAAAGCGAATACGCTAAAAGGCTTGCCAAAGTTATAAGAAAAAAATGACATAGTCAAGTATTTTTTTATTGTAACGGGTTAAACACTAGCATTTAATGAATTTTAAGGCTAAGATTTTAAAAAACAGCTGCTATCCGGCTGGATAGTATCCATAATTTAAAATCATTTATCTAGTTTTCTCTCGGGTCAACTGGTCCTGCTTTTCTGATCAAAAAGGAGTCAGAAAACAGCATACAACAGCGGCTATAAGAAATGCCTTCCGCTTTTTTGGATAAAATAGTACAAATAGAAAAATTTGGCTATTTTAGCTATTATTAGTGAAGCGGTGAAGAGAAGGCACTTCCCATAGCCGCAAACGTTAGTGGCAACCAAACAGCAAATCATTGAAAAACACAACATTATGAAAAATAAAATTCTAATATCTTTGATTTTTTTGGCAATTAGTTGTTCTCAAAAACCAGAAAATTACGATTTATACATTTCAAATGTAAATTATAAACTGAACACAAAAACAGGGGAATTTAAAATAGATTGGTACAATAATTACGAAAGTAATATTAGATTTTCTAAAACTGAAAAAGAAAAAATAAATGAATTACTTCATAAATATCATTTAGACA
>NZ_JBAWDL010000192.1:0-11110 GCF_049590715.1 Flavobacterium sp. | reverse complement strand
ATAGGTTTCACTCAAAATATCCATATTGTGACGCATATCTGGGTTAATCAAATAATGCGCTATCATCGTGTCAAATAATTTTCCTGCTACGTTAATTCCATAATTGGCTAATATTTTTAAATCGTATTTGATGTTTTGACCAATTTTTTCAACCGCTTCATTTTCAAAAAATGGAATGAATTTTTCTGCCAAAACTTTTGCTTCATCCTGATTCTCTGGAAACGGAACATAAAATGCTTTTCCTTTTTCATAAGAAAAAGAAATTCCCACTAATTCCGCATGCAAAGCATCCAAACCAGTCGTTTCCGTATCAAAACAAACCGAAGTTTGTTTTTGTAAATTTTGCAATAATAATTTGACTCCTAAATCGCCTTGAACAATTTGGTAAGAATGCGCCACTGTATCCAAAGTTCCGTAAAACTGTTGGTGTACTACTTCGTTTTCATGCGTAGGAAGTGTACTCGAAAAAAGATCAAATTGGTCCTCGTTCTTCGCTTGTGGTTTTTTATATAATTTGGCATCATCGGCAGGAACAGATTCTGTACTCAACGCTTGTGACGGACTTTTGAAAATCGCGTCAAATTGCTCCGCCATTCTTCTAAATTCTAGTTCGTTGAACAAAGCGTCCGTTTTCTCCACATCAGGTGTCGAAAGTTCGTAATCTGTTTCGTTAAAAGTAACATCACAATCTAATAAAATAGTTGCCAGTTTTTTGGATAACAATCCTTTTTCCTTGTTTTCCTCGATTTTCTCCTTCATTTTTCCTTTCAGCTTGTCCGTGTTGGCCAAAAGGTTTTCCATGCTGCCAAATTCCTTCAACAATTTCTTAGCTGTTACTTCGCCCACACCAGGTAATCCAGGGATATTATCAGCAGCATCGCCCATCATTCCAAGGAAATCAATCACTTGCTCTGGTCTTTCGATTTCAAACTTAGCCAAAACTTCAGGAACTCCCCAAATCTCAATTCCGTTCCCCATGCGAGCAGGCTTGTACATGAAGATGTTTTCAGATACCAATTGCGCAAAATCTTTATCCGGAGTCACCATAAAAACTTTATAGTTTTCCTTCTCTGCTTGTTTGGCAATCGTCCCAATCAAATCATCGGCTTCACAACCCGCTAATTCAATAATAGGTATGTGCATGGCATTCAATAATGCCTGAATATAAGGAACCGCAATCTTAATCGCCTCGGGCGTAGCATCCCTGTTGGCTTTGTATTCGGGGTATAATTCATTACGCAAATCGCTACCGCCTTTGTCAAACGCCACCGCAAGATGGTCTGGTTTCTCTCTCTTAATCACATCCATCAAGGAATTCATAAACCCCATAATCGCCGAGGTATCCATTCCTTTCGAATTGATTCTTGGGTTTTTGATAAAAGCATAATAGCCTCTAAAGATTAAAGCATACGCATCGAGTAGAAAAAGACGTTTTTGAGCAGACATAGTAAAAAATTTTGTCGTAAAAATAAACAAACCTTTTTGAAAACGGCGTTTTTTTAAAGTTCATTATATGTCTTTTTTAGTGTTGACGTGATTATTTGGGCGTGCCACCATCAAGGAAAAGGGGCAAATATTCTTTGCGCGTATTCGCCCCTTTCCCTTGCTGCTGTCGTGCTATCCGCGCTACTTCGGTAGCTAGCTCCTATCACTCACGCTGGAGTAGTGGAATTAGTAGTGTTTAGTGAAATTTTGTTTTTATACGGCTAATCCATAATGTTTGTCATTCCGTAGGAATCTCAAGGATTGTGAGTTGTTTGTGTGGGACGCTTTCAGCGTGACAAACTGGATGGGTAAGAGGGATAGTCCGTAAAATTTGTCATTCCGAAGGAATCTCAAGTATTGTGAGCGGTTTGTGTCGGATGCTTTTAGTATGGGAAACTGTGAAGTAAATCAGGTGTTTTTTTAAAATTTCGGTCAAATAATTAATACTTTTAGGATGTTTTAAACCGATTGTCAAATTGTAGTTTTTGGGTTGAGATAACTTTAATTTTAGATGAATCAGGGTGGTTTGGGTTGATTAAATAGTTACATTCTGGCGGAACAATACTACTTGGGACTTTCAGTACAGCTGCGTTTCTTTGTGAAACAAAATCATCTCCTATATACTGTGTTTCAAGAATAGGAGGTTTCGCATCCCAATTTTGCGGAAGTTGATCAACTGTAAGTTCTAATATTTCAATATCATCAGGAATATCTATTTCAACATAAAATCTATCAGTGGGTAAGTCTTCATTAAGGTCAATATGAACAGAAACTTCTAGCGTAGCAAGAGCACGAGATTCTGATGTGTAAACTAAATAGGTGTGCAAGCTGTTCCATCTAAAACCTTCGGAAATTGCAGCTCCAGTTCCTGCTAAAGGTGTGGAAAGATATTTTTCTCTTTCAATTCTGAATACTCTCATTAGGCAAAATTTCCGTATTCAATTCTATTCAAACAGTTTTTTACTTCTTGTATGCCGGTAACAGAATCTAATAAGTCTTCGGGTGTGTTTCCTGCTAAAGAGATATTAGGTTTTTTTATCCAACGCTGAAATTTACCTTCTTCGTTATTAAAAACTTCTTGGCCATAATCAATAAGTTCAGTAAGAAGCAGAATTACTTCACTGTCTCTTCCGTTGAGTAAGGAGTTTTCTCTTAGTTTTTTATTATAAGTAGTTTGTGGTAATCCAAATATATGTAGGATTTCCTTTATTGGGGCATTTATTCTTTTACTAATAACCTCAATTGATCCATAGGGAACTCCACTTCTTATGATGTTAACGCGCTCTAACTTTGATGCCCAAGTATATACTTTGCCTTCTGAAACTAATTTCCAGCTAGGGCGTGAAGCTCTTGCAGTTTTAGCTCGACG
Source organism: Flavobacterium sp. (assembly GCF_049590715.1). Classification (GTDB taxonomy): domain Bacteria; phylum Bacteroidota; class Bacteroidia; order Flavobacteriales; family Flavobacteriaceae; genus Flavobacterium. The sequence continues at coordinate 8,256 of NZ_JBAWDL010000192.1, read as the reverse complement.
AATACTTTCTTTTGGATCGATTTTTTTTTTATTTTTAGCTTCGTTTTTCATGATTAGCAGTATTTGTGTTGTAAATATACAACAAATATGCTTTAATTAGGGATTTCTATAATGCTAATTAATAAATTATGAATATGAGGATTTAGACTGCGTCTGTTTAGAAAGTTTATTATTCCGAAGGGGTCTCAGGTGTTGTGAATTGTTTGTGTGGGACGCTTTCAGCGTGACAAACTGGGAGAGTAAAACTTTATTGTCATTGCTTTATTCTTATAAAACTAACTATGAAATAAATTAGTAAATCATAGCCCTGATCGAAGCGGCATCCTCTTGTTTTGCGATAGCGAAAACAAGAGATATAGCGTAGAGCAGGAGGGATGGTTGTTTTGAAAACAGGTTGTTCTGCTCCTAAAAACAATAAACCGAAGTTAAAGTTTAATTAATATCTTCTTATTTGCCTTATATATATCGTTATTTTGTGTAAAATTTTATCCAAATGGGTTCTAGAATGCTGATTTTTATCGCTATCCTTTTTATTGTTGAGTTATATGCCTTTCAGGTTTTTAAAACGATTTTGAAATCAAAGTCGGTTTTGGTGGGCTATGGAATTCTGAGCGTGTTGGCTTTGGTGTATATTGCGTATTCGTTTATGACTTTTGACCGTTCTGTGGGACAAACTCAACGTACGATGTTCACGATGGGGTTGATGCTTGTGATTTATGTGCCAAAAATTATCTTGGTTTTCACCTTGTTTACGGAGGACGTTTTTAGGATAGGAAACGGAATAACGAACTTTTTTATGGGAAGAACCGATGCTGATTTCTTAGCATCACGGCGAAAATTTGTCAGTCAGATAGGTCTTGGATTGGCTGCGATTCCGTTTATGTCTTTGATTTATGGGATTACAGTTGGGAGATATAATTACAAAGTGATTAAGCAACGCATCTTTTTTCCTGATTTACCCGATGCTTTTGATGGGTTTAAAATCACGCAAATTTCGGATATTCATTCAGGGAGTTTTGATAATGCGGAGAAGATTAATTATGCAATTGATTTGGTGAACGAACAAGAATCAGATTTGGTTTTGTTTACGGGAGATATTGTCAATACACACGCTAAAGAAATGCATCCTTGGATTGAAACTTTCAAGAGGATTAAAACACCTGAGTTTGGTAAATATTCTGTTTTAGGAAACCACGATTATGGGGAATATATAGATTGGCCATCGGCGAAAGAAAAAGATACCAATTTTGAAGCTATCAAGCAATTGTATGGCGATATTGATTTTAAACTTTTGTTAAACGAGCATACTTTTATTCAAAAAGGAGATGATAAAATTGCCTTAGTAGGTGTGGAAAACTGGGGACATAATTTCAAGAAAGTCGGTGATATTAATAAAGCTTCAGAAGGATTAAAAAAAGAAGATTTTAAAATTGTGATGAGTCACGATCCTTCGCACTGGGATTACGAACTGAAGAATGACCAAAAGAATTTTCAATTAACTTTATCAGGTCACACACACGGAATGCAGTTTGGTATAGAAATTCCGGGTTTTTTCAAGTGGAGTTTAGCGCAATACATCTATCCCCAATGGGCGGGTTTGTATGAAACTTTTGGACGATACATATATGTAAATCGAGGTTTTGGGTTTCATGCATATCCAGGAAGGGTAGGGATTATGCCTGAAATTACGGTCATTGAACTAAAAAAAGGAAAGAAAGTAGCATAAATCGTTAAAAATGCTACATTTGTAACTTAATATCTATTATTTTTAGTAGATTTAAATATTAAATTTTTGAGTTTATGTCAAAATTTGGAGAACTTATAAGCGCACAAGTACCTGTGTTAATCGACTTTTACACAGAATGGAATGAATCCTCTTTATCGATGCATCCTGTTATTAAAGATGTAGCGGCTGCACTTGGAGATAAAGCTAAGGTGATTAAAATTGATGTGGATAAAAATCAAGAATTAGCCGAAGCCTTAAGAATTAAGGGACTTCCTACTTTGATGATTTATAAAGGTGGACAGATGATCTGGAGACAATCTGGAGAATTAGACGCAAATAGCATTATTGCAATCGTTCAAGAACAATTGTAGTTTACGAATTGATCGAATATCTATGTTGAAAAAACAGCCGCAGATGCGCAATTTTTTCATAAATTTTGAATGTAAATAAACCTTTTTGTGCGGAATTATTGCAAATTTATAGATTTATATTTTTAAAAGTCAATTTGCGAATTAGCGGTTATATTTAAAATTAAGGTATGACATCATACTTAAACTTCTTTTCATCAATAAAATCTAAAACTTTCGGAAGTGTGTATTTTAAGTTTTGAAATGCTTTTACGCTGTCATGAAAGATAATGATACTTCCTGGTTTGATATTTGAAGTTACATTTTTTAAACATTTTTCTTTTGAAATGCTGTTGTCAAAGTCGGCACTCAAAACATCCCACATAATAATTTTATAGCCTTGTTTTTTTAACTCGTCTAACTGTCCTGTTGTCATTTTTCCATAAGGAGGACGGAAGAACTTAGAGGTTAAAGAATAATTGTGTTTTGCAATTGTTTTTGCGCATCGTTTTACATTTTTAATATATTCCTTCGTGGCTGTTTTCCACCCGTTGAGGTGATTAAAAGTGTGATTGCCAATGGCGTGCTGATTTTGAATGATTTTCTCAAATAAATATGGTTGTTCTTCTATATTTTTACCTATACAAAAAAACGTGGCTTTAGCATTGTGTTTATGAAGTTCTTCGAGTACCCAATCTGTGATTTCTGGAGTAGGACCGTCATCAAAACTCAGGTATATTTTATTTTCAGTATTGGGAATGTCCCATACATAATTTGAAAATACCCATTTGATAAATGCATTTGTTTTAATCCAGTAAAAGCTCATAATTGTGGTGTTTTTTGGAGACATTAAGTTATAAAAAAGTGCGACAATTTCCAAATAATTGTCGCACTTTTTTATAGGATTTTATGCTGTAATAAATTATTCTTTTTCTCTTCCAAAACGTTGAAACATTTCGATATATGTATTGAATGTTTTTTTGTTTTTTTCGTAGAAAGTCAAATCTCCATTTTCCTTCATTACTTGCAGTAAGCTTCTATAGCGTTCGATGTCGGTAATGATGTCAACAGCGATTTCTGATTGTTCAGATAGGCTTAGCTTACTGTAGTAATTAAGGTTTTCTTGGTATTTAGCCATTAATTTAGTTAGTAATTCTTGTGCCTTAGCGGTGTCTTTTGTTTGGTAATAACCTTTAGCAAAAGGTTCAAGTAATGAATAGTAACCAAATTTTTCTAATGGCATTTTAGTCATCGCTAATTCGATTACTTTTTTTGCTTTATCCATTTTGTTTTCGGCGATTAATTCATCCATTAATCGGGCAAGATTTGTTCTGTATGTAATGCTTTCTCTGCGGGTTTCAGGATCGTGATATATTTTATCACTATCGCTATTTCCCCAGTCCCAAGCCATAATGTTGTCATACATTTTGTCAGCGTTAATTTGTCCCATATCTAAAGTACTTCCGTCTTTAGGGATAGGAGTTCTCACGGGAACTAATTTATAGACCATGCCTTCTAGTTGAAGGTATTCTTTCATCCATAAATAATCTTCGTTGTCATAAGCACCTCCACTGAAATAAATTGGTCTTTTCCAGTTGTTATTGGCAACGATATCCAACATCATTAATCGGTTTTTATACAAAGCACTTCCTTTGATGTCAATGTCAATAAAGGGAACGATCGAGTCGTTGTATTTAGGAGCGACTACCTTGTTTTTTAGGATAACATTCTTGTCAACTGGAATTCTGATTTTATTTGTTGGAAAGAAATGAATCGTCTGTCCGTTTTGTAACCCTACGGTTGATTTAGGATTTTTGATGAATTCTAAAAAGTCTTTCAATTCCCATCTGCTTTCAGTTTTGGGGATATAAGCCACATAGTCTAATTTATCACCCACATATTGATCGTGAGTGAAAGAAATAGGTAATGGATCAGACTCGTATGTTTTCATTTTCATTTGGTCTATATACCAATCGGTCATGAAAAGACTAGTATTGACAATTTTCACATCGGTTCTGATTTGTTCAATTTCTTGGGCATACCACAGAGGAAAGGTGTCATTATCTCCAATGGTGAATAGAATAGCATCTGCATCACAGGAATTCAAATACGCTTTCGCCATAGATAATGCAGTGTATTTTCCAGAACGATCATGGTCATCCCAATTTTGTGATGCCATGATAACAGGTCCAGCAAGTAAGCAAGCTGAAATGATAATGGGACCAGCAATTTTTGGAGATAAATAGCTTTGTATACTTTCGTATAGTGAATATACCCCCAATCCAATCCAGAGGGCAAATACATAAAAAGAGCCTACTAAGGCATAATCTCTTTCTCGGGGTTCAAATGGTCTTTCGTTAAGGTATATTTTTAAGGCAAGTCCTAAGAATAAGAACAATACCAAAAGGACGTAAAAGCTTTTACGGTCTTTCCCAGCATGGTACATAATTCCAATTAATCCTAATATAAAAGGGATGAAGTAATAAGTGTTTCTGCCTTTATTATTGATGACATCCGAAGGAAGGTTGTCTTGCGATCCTAAGTGTATTTCGTCAATAAAGGGGATGCCACTTAGCCAATTCCCATCTAGATAGTCGTATTTTCCTTGGTTGTCACTTTGTCTTCCTACGAAGTTCCACATTAAGTATCTCCAATACATATAGCCAAATTGGTATTCAACCATAAAGCTTAAATTGTCAGTTGTAGTTGGTTTGTCTACAATTAGGTATTCGCCATAACTTTTTAGGAATTTTACATAGCCTTCATTGTCAATTTGTTTCTGTGCATAAGCAAGTCTAAATTCTGAAACTGTCTTTTCGACCTCGTTCTTCAATTGTGCAATCGCTTTGTTGTAATCTTCTTCAGAGATTTTATTGACATCAATTCCGTATTTAGCTAAATCTTCCTCATAAGGGTAATTTGGGTTTATAGTGAATTGAGGAGGATTCGTGAAGTTGATATAATTTTCAATATGTTCTGAGCTCCACATTCTTGGTAAGATAGTTTTGTGGTAGTCATCACTGTTTTGAACAGCATTTTTAAAATTATTTACAATAATATATTTTCCTGTTTTGTGATCTCTTTCATAGTTGGGGGCTTTATCTAAATAAGGGATTTTAGGGTCTAATCCTGCAAATGTTTCTGTGTATTGTGGTCCGTAAAACAATGGGTTTACACCGTATTGCTCACGGTTATAGTAGGCCAAAACTTCCGCCGCATCTGATGGTTTATTTTCATTGATTACGGTATTTGCATTTGCTCTAATAGGCAGCATCATCCAAGTAGAGAATCCTATTAAAATAAATAAAACACATAACAGTAAAGTGTTGTAGTGAATCATTCCTTTGGTTTTAGTATATTTTAAACCAAAATAGAAGATAGCTGCTAATAGAATAGTTACTAATATAGTTCCTCCGTTAAACGGGAGTCCAAAGTTGTTTACCATGAAAATCTCGCTTTTTCCAAAGAAAGCCATGGTTAAGGGTAATAATAATTTAAAAATAAATAACAATACAGAAACCACAACAATATTAGCGATGATAAAGTTTTTTATTGTAACTGTTTTGTAATTTTTAAAATAATATAATAATCCGATAGAAGGAATGGTCAATAAAGCCATAAAGTGAACTCCAAATGAAAGTCCAATGACAAGTGAAATAACTAAAAGCCATTTGTTTCCTCTTGGTGTATTCATGTCTTGTTCCCAACGTAATCCAAGCCAAAATAGTAAAGCGATTAAAAGTGAGGCCATAGCATAAACTTCGGCTTCAACAGCGTTAAACCAAAAACTATCCGAAAAGGTATAGGCTAAAGCTCCTATGAAAGAACTTCCTAATATTGCGATGGCATTATTTTGATTTTCGTGATTTAGATTGTTGTCTTCTGAAGTAGTGTGGATGATTTTTCTTAAAATTAGTGTTGAAGACCAAAACATAAATAAAATCGTAAAGGCACTAGAGAAAACAGAAGTCATATTTACCATTAATGCAATGTGCTGATTGTCCATAGCAAACATGGCAAAGAAAGCACCAATCATTTGAAATAAAGGAGCTCCAGGAGGGTGCCCAACCTCTAGTTTTGCGGCAGTTGCAATGTATTCACCACAGTCCCAAAAACTCATAGTAGGTTCAACAGTTAAGCTATAGGTTATCAATGCGATTCCAAATGTAATCCAGCCGATAATAGTATTCCATTTATTGAAATTGAATGTCGCCTTATTCATGTATCAAAATTTAGTTATATTTTAAGTTGCAAAGAAAATGTTTTTTTATTGAAACTTTGGTTCATTAACAAAAAATTCTAGTAAATGCCCGACAATTGCTAATCGGTTGATTTTTAGTTCTTTTTTTTGGTTTTGAAGGCCTTTGATTTTTTTATTCAATTTTTTTTGAATAAAAATGATAAAAAAATTTGCAGAAACTAAATATTGTTATAAATTTGCACCCGCATTCAAACGCTATTGGTCTATGGTGTAATGGTAACACTACTGTTTTTGGTGCAGTCATTCAAGGTTCGAGTCCTTGTAGACCAACGTAAAAAGCCTCTCATTCGAGAGGCTTTTTCATTTTATATAATTTTCAAATTATATTTTGAAAGTGATTACAGGTCTGGCGGCGTGATTAACTAGGTCTTCGCTTATGCTTCCAGTGAAAAAATGAGATAAACCTGTTCTTCCATGAGTGCATAATCCAATTAAGTCTGCATTGACATCTTTGGCAAAATGAAGGATCCCTTTTTCAATATTGGTATCGTTGTAGAAATGAATAGAATAGTTTTTGATATCAAATTCAGAAACAAAATTGGCAAGTATTTTTTTTGCAGTTCTTGTCGTTTTGAAGCTGTTTGGGGTGCAAATCATAACCAGGGAAAGTTCTGCTTCAAAAATAGTTACTAATTCGAGCATTTTTTTGAAAGGAGTTTTTATTTCCTCTGTAAAATCAGAAGCGAAAATAAAATGAGGTTGGTTGAAGTCTAGACTGTCGTCTTTTATGATTAATACGGGTATGTCTGATTGACGAACTACTTTTTCGGTGTTAGATCCTATGATTATCTCTTGGATACCTGATACGCCATGGGATCCCATAATGATTAAATCAATGTTGTTTTTTTTGCTAAAGGAAAGAATTCCGTCGGTTGCTTTTTCAAATTGGATATAATGTGAGATTGGAATGTCTTTTAAAAAGCTTTTTTGAGTTTCATTTTCAAGTGTTTCGTTTGCTTTTTGGATAAATAGCATTGCCTCAGGGATTCCTGTTGATCCAGTTATAGCATCGTTCATTTGAGAAGGAATTTCAAGCATATGAAGTAGTAGAATTTCACAATTTTGTTTTTTTGCTATTTTAGCGGCTACTTTTAAGGCGTTTTCTGCGTTGGTTGAAAAGTCGGTTGGGACTAGAATTTGTTTCATAGTTTATAAAGTTTCGATTATGGGAAAAAATCTTAAATTTTCTTTGTAATAAAGATAAGAAATTTTTTAACAGCAATCTATTTTTTTTGGTTTATAAAAAAAACACTATATTTGCACCGTTATTTATTATAATCTAGATAATGAGGGGACTAATAGTCCCCTCTTTTTATAAAAATATGGTGTTTAAAGAAAGAGTAAATTCGTTATTATTAGAAGCGTTATCAGAGAGGCCATCACTTTTTTTGATAGATGTAGTTATTACAGACGCCTTTAAAATTATAGTGACAATTGATGGTGATAATGGAGTGGTTTTGCAAGATTGTATTGATGTAAGCAGAGCCGTAGAAAGTAACTTGGATCGAGAAGAGCAAGATTTTTCGATAGAAGTAGCCTCTTTTGGGGTTGGAGCTCCTTTAAAATTTGTACGTCAATATAAGAAGAATATTGGTAGAATACTGATTGTGAAGACGGAATTAGAAAAAATTGAGGCAGAATTAGTTGATGCTAATGATGATTTTGTAATTTTGTCATGGGAAGCAAGAGAGCCAAAAAAGATAGGAAAAGGAAAAGAAACAGTACAAAAGAGACTGGAAGTGCCTTACGTAGAAATAAAAGAAGCAGTTGTTACAGTAACATTTTAATTAAAGAATTCGCATGGAAAATTTAGCATTAATCGATTCATTTTCAGAGTTTAAAGATGATAAACTTATTGATCGTGTAACGCTTATGGCAATTTTAGAAGATGTATTTAGAAATGCATTGAAGAAAAAATACGG
>NZ_JBAWDL010000191.1:0-5728 GCF_049590715.1 Flavobacterium sp. | reverse complement strand
TATTCCTATTGAAGGATTTCAACAAGATTTTTTAAAATTTGTAGCCGATGGTGTACCTCCTAACACGTATTCGGCTATTGAAAATATTATTAATGATATTTTGACGAACAGTCATTCTGGGTTGTTGTCAACGGGTTTTATTGTGTCTATTTTTTTGCAGGCTAATGGGTTAAATGCAATTTTAGGAGGATTTGAAAAATCATCCCATGTCTTAGTTAAACGAGGTTTTTTTCAGCAATATTTAGTTGCGCTTGGGATGTCGTTATTTTTGTCTTTTTTACTGATTGTTACCGTGGCAATTATAGTAGTTTTTGAAGTTGTGATTCAATTAAAAGCTGTTCAAGATATTTTGAGTGATAGTATTCCGATGATTATTTTAGGAAGGTATGTCTTTTTGATATTGATGGTTTTAATTACTACTTCGATCTTATTTAAATTTGGAACAAAACACAAATACAAAGGAGCATTTATATCCGTAGCCTCTGTATTTACAACGGTTTTGACGATTGTAATTTCTTATTTTTTTGGAGTTTGGGTGATTCATTTTTCTAAGTATAATGAATTGTATGGCTCTATAGGAACGTTGTTGATTGTTATGTTTTATATTTGGATCAACTGTATGATTTTGTTGTTAGGTTTTGAACTGAACGCTACAATAGATAAGTTGACAAAAGAAAACAACAAAAAGAATATTGAAATAGACGATTAAAGTTGTCTTTTACTACCAAATCTCTTTTTAAATTATAATAAATTAAATTCTAAATAAATGCCTTTTTTTGTTGAAGTAATTTTACCGCTTTCACTTGCTAAAACATTTACCTATAGTGTTTCGGAGGAGGAGTATCATTACATTCAAAAAGGAATGCGTCTTGCCGTTCCTTTTGGCAAAAGTAAAATTTACACGGCTCTAGTAATCGAAATCCATCAAAACCAACCCACTTTATATGAAGCCAAGGAAATAGAACAAATTCTAGATGAAAAACCGATTGTTACCGAAAAACAAATCAAGCATTGGCAATGGATTTCAACCTATTATATGTGTGGAATTGGCGATGTGTATCGAGCGGCGATGCCATCCGCTTTTTTATTAGAAAGCGAAACACAAATTATTTCGAAAGAAGGAGTTTTTGTAGATGAAAGTCAACTTACAGATGAAGAATATTTAGTGTATCAAGCTTTGCAAATACAATCGCTATTAAAGATTCAAGAGATTAGTGCTATCCTAAATAAAAAGACAATTTTTCCAGTCATTCAAAAAATGATTGATAAAAATATTATCGTACTTCAAGAGGAAATTCAGGAAACTTATAAGCCAAAACTGGTTCGATACATTCGGTTACATTCTAAATATGATTCGGATGAAGGTTTAGGAATGTTACTCGAATTATTAAAAAATGCCAACAAGCAAAAGGAAGTTGTTCTAGCATATTTTCAATTAAGTGCAGTTGAAAAAAAACCTATCGCAGTTAAGAAGTTAACGGAAGTTGCCGGTAGTACTTCAATTGTAAAAGCATTGATCGAAAAAGAAATATTTGAAGAGTATTTCATTCAAGAAGACAGAGTGCAGTTTGGAGGAAAATCAAGTGATGATAAAATTATATTGAGCGAAGCACAGCAAACGGCTTTTGATACCATTAAGGAATCCTTCGTAGAAAAAGAGGTTTGTCTTTTGCACGGTGTTACTTCAAGTGGAAAAACGGAAATTTATATCAAACTAATCGAAGATTGTATTGCAACAGGTAAGCAAGTCTTGTATTTGTTACCTGAAATCGCTTTGAGTACACAATTAGTAAGTAGATTGCGAGTTTATTTTGGAGATAAAATCGCTGTTTTTAATTCGAAATACAATAATAACGAACGAGTAGAAACTTGGAATCAAGTGTTGCAAAATGTTGCCAAAGCTCAGATTGTGATTGGTTCTCGCTCTTCGTTATTCTTACCTTTTCAAGATTTGGGTTTGTTGATTGTAGATGAAGAACATGAGCAAACATTTAAACAAATGGATCCTGCGCCACGTTATCACGCTCGAGATGCAGCAATAGTTTTGGCTAACTTATATCAGGCAAAAGTTTTGTTAGGTTCAGCAACACCAAGTTTAGAAACTTATTATAATACACAGTCTGGGAAATATGGTTTAGCAACGATCAAAGAACGCTATGGGAAAGTGATGATGCCAGAGATTGAATTAGTCGATTTGAAGGATAAATACTTTCGCAAAAGAATGTCGGGTCATTTTAGTGACGTTTTAATTGAGCGAATCACCAATGCGATTTCCTTAGGTGAGCAAGTGATTCTATTTCAAAATAGGAGAGGATACTCCCCTTTACTGGAATGTATGACTTGTGGTCATGTTCCCCAATGCCAACAATGTGATGTGAGTTTGACCTATCATAAACATAAAAACCAATTGAGATGCCATTATTGTGGGTATTCTATTGCGAAGCCAACGAACTGTCATAGTTGTTCTAGTATTGATTTAACTACTAAAGGTTTTGGTACAGAACAAATTCAGCAAGAGTTAGTACAACTTTTTCCCAATAGTAAAATAGGTCGAATGGATCAGGATACGACTCGTGGGAAATTTGGTTTCGAAAAAATCATTGATAGTTTTAAAAATAGAGAAATTGAAATTCTTGTGGGTACTCAAATGTTAGCCAAAGGTTTAGATTTTGATAATGTGAGTTTGGTGGGGATAATGAATGCTGACAATATGTTGTTTCATCCTGATTTTAGAGCTTTTGAAAGAAGTTTCCAAATGATGACACAAGTGGCAGGACGTTCAGGTAGGTCAAGCAAGCAAGGGAGAGTGGTAATTCAAACCTATAATCCCAATCACAATACAATCCAACAGGTTACTAGGAATGATTACTTAGGGATGTACAATGAGCAATTGTATGATCGAAAGATATACTATTATCCGCCCTATTTTAGGATTGTCAAATTGACTTTAAAACAAAGGGATTATGATAAACTAAAAGAAGGTTCAACCTGGTTGTATCAGGTTTTAGTTCAAAATTTGAAAATTCCTGTGTTAGGCCCAGAAGAACCTGCAATCAATCGAATCAGAAATGAGTATATACGTACCATAATGATTAAAATACCGCAAGTAATTTCAGTTAATGGCACAAAAAAAACTATTCAAAAAATTCTGAATAGTTTTGATGCGGTACCTCAATATAAAGCTATTAAAGTGACTGTAAATGTTGATTTTTATTGAAATACTGGGTTACAGGTTTCAAAACTTGTTTGAAAGTCATAATAGTTTTGTTTTTTCAAAGTCTGTCTCTATTAAATTCGGTATAATCTGTTGCTTCAACTCCAATGCCATATTCTAATACTCTCTTGAAGGAAAAAGGTTCATACATATAGTTATAAGGATGAAAATCATGACCATGAATACTATCTCTTAATTTACAGCTCAAAAAAAGCCAATGATCAGCAGGCATTACAATAATTTTATCGTCCCGACTACTTTGCGGAAAGTCTTCTAAAACAAATAATTTCCAATTGCCCAGTGTTACACAATATCCTTCTGGAAGTTGTTCCATAGCAGCAAAATCTAAGCAAATTTTAGCAATGCTTTCTACAAAACCTCTAATTAATAAACAAGTTTCGGTTTCTATGAGTTTAATATCCGATGGTAAATCAATAACATAAGTCATTTCGTCCTCACCTTTATCAATTATCTTGCTCGCATTGATAGCGCGTTCTTTCAGTTTTTCTTCTGATAATTTTTTAACAATTGTGCTCATTGACGCTGTAGAATTTAAAAGGGAACCATTCTTTTCTTCTCGTTTTTGTTTTAGGAATTTTCTTCTCATATTGAAAAAATAGGCCGTATACCACAAAATGAAGAGAAATAATAAAACACTTGTCAGGAATGATAATATTTCTGATCTTGATAAGGTTTCTAGCACTGATAAGCTCTCTGACATCATTCTATGTTGATTTTTTGTTTTTCAATAGTTGAAAATTTAGTCATCTTTCTAGTTATTTAAGACGTTCATTTTTTTCTTTCAAATTCATAAAAAATGTATATCTCTCCAGGTACTGGTTTTATGAATTGTAATTTATTAGAAACTTCATCATATTTAACAATTAAGTTTATATGATTAAAATAATCAGGAATGGTTATAGAATAATTTTTACTCGCCGAATCATAGGCTATTCTTTGCATGAATTTATTTTCATCAATAGCCCAAAAGAAATCTTGTTCTTTTGTAATGGTTATTTTTAACTCAAAGCCTTCTAGTGGGTAACGATCGCCTAAATCAACATATTCTGAACTCAGTTTTTTATAGCCTTTTCGATAAGCATCAGGATCTTGATTCATTATATCTCTTCCGCTAGATGTGGTATCTATTTGTATACGTTTCTTTTCTACCCAATCGCCAATTATTTTATCAATTTGAGCGAATGTGTTAGCCGAAATGAAAAGCATCAAGCCAATAAATAGGTGTTTTTTCATTATTTTTTCTTTTTTATTCATTCTCCTTGTTTTTAAAGGCTTTCATTTTTTAAGCTTCATTTGCCAAATGAGTCTTCATATTGGAGCGATAATTTTTTCAGATACTCAAAAGCACCTTTTAATTTATTAAAATTTTCTGGATCAGACTTGCTATAGGGAATCTTTATATATTGGATAAATTGTCGGTTATCATCACTTATTTTCAAAGGCATGAGTTCCAAACTGTCTGTTTGGGGTGATTTTATAACTTTATTAATTTCACTGGATGACCTGCAATTTTTAGAAGCAAATTTTATTTGTAAATAGCCTATAATCTGTTTATTAATTTGTACTACATCAGTAATGGCTATTATATCCTTTGGATTGAAATCATAATACGCTACATTTTCCCAATCACTCCAAGTAGCTTGAGCTGAAGATATAGAATCTTTTATTCTGCTTACTACTTTAATATTTAATGTGAAGTAGGAATATCCTATGGATAAGCTCTTAATAAATGTTTTTGAACCATAGTCATCAAAGAGGTATTCTTCTTTAGCTTCATCAAATTTATTTTGCAAAAACTTTACAATTTCTTCTTTGGTTAACTCTTTTTTATTTTGGGCTATTGTTACTGTTGAGCAAATTGTTAATAAAAAAATTGTGATTAATTTTTTCATAGTTTTTATTTTGTTGTTGATTTTTCCTTGCACAAAGCAGTAAGTTTATTAAACTGATCTTTTAACTTTTCTAAATCAGGTTTTCTAAAACCTAAAAACTTAGCAAAAGTCTCGTTGTTTTCATCTTTTAGATAAAGATAAGGGAAATGAATACTCCATTCTTTTATGGCAAATAAATGCAATGTTCTTGAGTTTTTTCGAGGACAGCAATCGGATATAAATTCACGTTTTGTTGTTGCAGTTGCAGTTGCAGTTGGAATTTCGGGTTTGGGAATACTGTCTGTAAAATGAACTATTCCTTGTTCTGTCACACTGATTTTGGTTATATAACCGCTGTTATAATATGCAAGCTTGTTTGCTTTGATAATTCTATTAATACTGTCAATTGTCTTGTCAAAATCTGATTTAAAGGATTGGGCATTGATTGAAACAATACCTATCAATGAAATTAAAAGCGAGTAAAATTTGAATTTATTTTTCATTTTAAAAGTGGATTGTTTGGATTTATTTTTCCAATAGATAATATTTAAAGCGAATAGAATTTAATTTTTAAATGCTTAATATTCAATTTTAGTATTGATTTGATAGAGCCTTGTTCTTC
>NZ_JBAWDL010000190.1:0-3709 GCF_049590715.1 Flavobacterium sp. | reverse complement strand
TTTTCATCCATCGAACGTGAGTTTAGAAAAAGGAGATTTAGTGATTAAGGTAAACCAACACGGAGACGAAAAACTCCCCGAAGGTTTTACGCATTCGACTGGTTTTATCGTGAGTAAAGAGAAATTCTTGTACGGTTATTTTGAAGCCGAATGTAAGTTAATGGACGCCCCTTGGGTTTCGGGTTTTTGGATGAGTAATGGCACAAAAGATTGGTGGACTGAAATTGATATTTGTGAAAATGCCCCTGGAGTACTTCAAAACCGTCATGACCTAAATTCTAATATCCATGTCTTTAAATCTCCAGAAGACCAAGGTAATGTAAAATCACATTTCTCTAGAACGGAAAAGTATTATTTTCCAAAAGAATTACAAGCCGATTACCACGTTTGGGGATTAGAGTGGACTGCGGAATACATTCGTTTTTACATCGACGGAATCTTGTTTAGAGAAGCAAAAAACACACATTGGCATCAACCGTTAGCCATTAATATCAATTGTGAATCTAACAAATGGTTTGGAGCCTTACCAGATGACAACCGTCTGGATGGCGAAATGCATGTGAAGTATTTTAGAGCTTGGGAGAAAAAGTAAAAATAAAATTTCTTTTTTTATTTCAAAACAACAACCAAAATAAGTAATTATGATTATTTCCAGACAGTACCCCATTTTATTCTTACTATTTGCAGTACTAAATTTTTCTTTTGTACCAAAAGGTATAGCACAAAAGAAAAAGAATGTAGTCCTTATTTTAATTGATGATTTGAGTCACCTAGGAGTAACTTCCTATGGCGCAAATAAATTAACATCCATTAAAGGATTATTCGAAAACACAGTATTTGAAACTCCCAACATTGACAAAATAGCTAATGAAGGTGTTCGATTCAATAATGCGCATGCCTATCCATTATGTGAAGCCAGTCGAATTGCGTTAATGTCCGCAAAATATAATTCTCGAAATCTACTTCGTCCAAAATCACAACACCATTCCGATATCACTATCGGAGATGTTTTTAAAAAAGAAGGTTATGAAACTGGGATTTTTGGAAAATGGAAACAAACAAGAGGAACTAGTGAAATTCCAGGTACTCAATATATTTATGAATTTGGATGGAATGAATTCACCTGTTTTGATGTAACAACCGAAGGACAACGCTATATCAACCCAAACTTAGTAGTTAATGGAAAAACTGTTGATTATACCGGGCGAAAAGATTTAGATCCACAAACAGGTCGCAGATGGTATGGTCCCGATATTTGCAATCGTGACGCTTTAAGATTTATCGACAAAAATAAAGACAACCCGTTTTTATTGTATTACCCAATGCTATTGGTTCATGATGACCATAAACCGACACCTGATACGAAGCCTAATTCTCTTTTTGATAATTTCGATGAAGCCAACAATAACAAAAATGGACATACGGGTGACGACCAGAAATACCTTCCTGATATGGTCGCCTATATGGACAAACTAATTGGGAAAGTAGTTGCAAAACTAGAAGAACATAAGCTAAGGGAGAATACTATTATTGTTGTAATGGGTGATAATGGAACAAAGGAAACTTTTATTCATGTATGGCCAAACGGTGATCAATATCCCGGTCGTAAAGGGGGAACATCTGATAACGGTACTCATGTACCTTTAGTAATTAGTGATCCTACTTTAATTAAAAAATCATTTCAATACAATGGAATGACAGACATTGTTGATATTTTACCATCACTTTGCGAAGCTACAGGTATTACAATTCCAAGAAAAAATGAAATTGATGGTGTTAGTTTTTGGAATAATTTAATTACAGGAAAACCTAAACACCGAGATTATATTTACACTTGGTACAACAACAATCAACTCTACACGGATGAAACGGAATTATTAAGATTCATTCACAACGAAAATTTTAAATTCTATGCTCCTAATGAAGAATTCCCTCAAGGTCGCTTTTTTGATGTGCGTACAGATCCATTTGAACTTGTAGGCGATCATTACAAAACTAGAAAATTTAGTCTCCGTTTGTATGATGGACTAAATCTAAAAAAGTTAACGCTTGAACAAGAAAAGGGATATCAATATTTGAAAAAAGAAATTAAAAAATTTGATTTTATACCAGTTAAAAAACTTGAAATAACAACTAAACCAGAACAATGTACTGTTGGAAATATATTGCAATTGGCTCATCAAATCTATCCTGAAAATGCTACAAGAAACAACATTATTTGGTTCTCTTATAATCCTAAAATAGCCTCTGTAGATAAATTTGGGGTGGTAAAAGCACATCAAAAAGGGAAAGTTACCATCAGTATTTATTCATGGGAGGATGCTTATCCATTGGCAGCAAATGAAAAAACAACCTTCAAAAAAGAAGGTATACAAGATTCATTTCAATTGACAGTCAACTAGCATCTTTTTATAATTTATCAATTACTATAATTCATTTAATATTAATACTATATGAAAACCATTTTTCAAAACCTTATTCTTATTTGCTTCGTACTTGCTAGTTCGTTCACAGGTGAAGCTCAAACTAGAATCAAAAAATCCATCAATTACGGTTGGAAATTTCACCTTGGTGATCCTGATCAAAAACTATATACATCCGATTTGGATGATTCCAAATGGGAGTCCGTTAATGTACCGCATTCACTGGAACTTACATCGATGAATCTCAACGGAAACAAAGATGATAAATACCAAAAAACCTTCATGCGTAACGTAGGTTGGTATCGAAAAAGTATTGACGTAACTGCCAATAAAAGCAAGAAAGTCTTTTTAGAATTTGAAGGATCGCACCAAATTACGGATGTTTGGGTGAATGGTAAACACGTGGGACAATATGCTGTAGGTGGTTATACGCCTTTTCATTTTGATATTTCTAACTTTGTAGTTTATGGATCCAAAAACCTTGTAACAGTAAAGGCTGATAACCGTCGTAACGAAGTAACACCACCGGATCCAGGACCAATGGATTATATAAAATTTGGAGGTTTATACCGTGATGTTTATTTGGTTGAAACCAATACGTTGTACCAAACTTTCAATTGGGAATCGGATATTTCAGGACAAAACATCACAACACCTACCGTTGATCCTGTGAATCTAAATGGTACCGTAAACATCAAAACTGGTATTCGTAACGAGACCAATCAAATCCAAAAAACAACGGTTATCAATCGAATCATTGATGACAAAGGAGTCGTGGTTTTAAAGCTTACGCAAACGAAAGATATTCCTGCAGGTGCTGAAGTGCAATTTAACGAAATAGGTAGTATTGAAAATGATTTCCATCTTTGGTCCACTGATAATCCGTACTTATACCGAGTGAATACCACAATTTATAAGAACGAAACCTTAGTCGATGAAACCGAATGTAAAATGGGGTTTCGTAAAATTGAAATCTCAAAGACACAAGGTGTACTCTTAAACGGAAAACCAATTAAATTAGTTGGTGTAAACCGCCATCAACATTATGGTTTTATAGGTGATGCGATGCCTAATTCTTTGCACTACAAAGACGCCTTACAACTCAAAAAACTTGGAATGAATGTCATTCGTACCGCACATTACCCACAAGACAACGCTTTAATTGAAGCTTGCGATGAACTTGGAATCTTAATTTATGAAGAAGCGCCTACTTGGATGTCTATTGGTAATGAGGCTTGGTTTGACAATTATGAAAAAGCAGCACGCACTATGGTACGCAACCATCG
>NZ_JBAWDL010000189.1:0-2823 GCF_049590715.1 Flavobacterium sp. | reverse complement strand
TACATTCATTAAATAATAATGGTCAAGTTGCATTTATGACTTGAATCCGCCATACTTTAATTAGAATAAAAAAATATAATAGTCTAAAATGACAGTAATAAAAAACTCCAAGATTGAATTCAAGGAGTTTTATCTATTTTAAGGAATGTTTAGTTTGCTACGACTTCACCTTTAATTTTGAGAGGAATTCTTCCCGCATCATAATTAATAGCATTAGACTCAACTGTGATTGTTTTTCTAATTGGACCAACAGCCATATTGTATTTTATTTCAATTTTTCCCGATGTTCCGGGAGAAATAGTTGATGGTGATTTTGAAAGAATAGTACAACCAAAGACTGATTGAACAGAGTAAATCGTTAAAGGACTATTACCTGTATTTGTATAATCAAAAGTTCTGATACCATTGTCTTTGTCTTTTGAAATAGTTCCGTAATCTATTGTGTTGTCTTTAGCTTTAAAATCAATTTTAGCTCCATTTTGAGCAAATCCAATACAACTAAATGTTAGGAAGGCTATAAAGGCTGCTATTTTTTTCATTAGGTTTGTTTTTAAGAAAGTAAATATACTTTGTTTTAATTAGTACACAAATTTTTATTTTCTTTTTATAGTGTACTTTATTATTTACTTTTGTTCCCTAATTGAATACAAGAATCAGACCAAAATCTAAAAATATAACTATAGATTCAGTTGTTATTTCAACTGTATCAGGTAGTTAGTCCAATTAAATGATTAAAATGATCAACGATAAAATGACAATTCCAGCACAATTTGACGCTAAAAACATCGAGAATAAGTGGTATGACTACTGGATGAAAAATAATTATTTTCATTCTACACCAGACCATAGAACACCATATAGTATAGTTATTCCACCGCCAAACGTGACAGGAGTCTTGCACATGGGGCATATGTTGAACAATACCATTCAGGATGTTTTAATTCGAAGAGCTCGTTTAAAAGGATTCAACGCTTGTTGGGTTCCAGGAACGGATCACGCCTCTATCGCTACAGAAGCGAAGGTTGTTGCTAAATTAAAATCAGAAGGAATTAATAAATCCGACTTAACGCGTGAGGAATTCCTAAAACACGCTTACGATTGGACTGACAAATATGGTGGAACTATTTTAGAACAATTAAAGCAATTGGGTTGTTCTTGTGATTGGGAACGTACTAAGTTTACGATGGATCCAGATATGTCGGCTTCTGTAATTAAATCTTTTGTGGATTTATACAACAAAGGCTTGATTTACCGTGGGTATAGAATGGTAAACTGGGATCCAGAAGCTAAAACCACTTTATCCGATGAAGAGGTGATTTTTGAAGAAAGACAAGGAAAATTGTATTTCCTAAAATATAAAATAGAAGGTTCAGAAGACTTTTTGACAGTAGCAACAACCCGTCCAGAAACTATTTTTGGAGATACTGCTATTTGTATTAATCCTAGTGACGAGCGTTTTGCTCATTTGAAAGGAAAAAAAGCGATTGTGCCTATTTGTGGTCGTGTGATTCCAATTATCGAAGATGAATATGTGGATATTGAATTTGGTACAGGATGTTTGAAAGTGACCCCTGCACACGATATGAATGACAAAACCCTAGGAGAGAAGCACAATTTGGAAATTATTGATATTTTCAATGAAGATGCTAGTTTGAATAGTTTTGGATTGCATTACCAAGGACAAGATCGTTTTGTAGTTCGTGATGCTATTGCAAAAGAATTAGAAGAAAATGGTGCTTTGGCTAAAACCGAAGTACATTTGAATAAAGTAGGAACTTCTGAAAGAACAAAAGCGGTTATCGAGCCTCGTTTGTCAGATCAATGGTTTCTTAAAATGGAAGATTTAGTGAAACCAGCTATCCAATCGGTATTGGTAGATGGAGACATTAAATTACATCCAAAACGTTTTGAAAACACCTATGCACACTGGCTAAACAACATTCGGGATTGGAATATCTCTCGTCAATTGTGGTGGGGACAACAAATTCCCGCTTTTTATTACGGAGACGGAAAAGAAGATTTCGTAGTTGCTGAGAATATTGAAGATGCTTTGGCTTTAGCCAAAGAAAAAACTAAAAACTTAGGACTAACAACTAAGGACTTAAGACAGGATGTTGATGCACTTGACACTTGGTTCTCGTCTTGGTTGTGGCCAATGTCGGTTTTTGGTGGAATTATGGATCCTGAAAACGAAGATTTTAAATACTATTACCCAACAAATGACTTGGTAACAGGTCCAGATATTTTGTTTTTCTGGGTAGCGAGAATGATTATCGCAGGTTACGAATATGCGGACGAAAAACCATTTACAAATGTGTATTTGACTGGTTTAGTTCGTGACAAACAAAGACGTAAAATGTCTAAATCTTTAGGGAATTCTCCAGAGCCATTGGAACTAATTGAGAAATTTGGTGCTGATGGTGTTCGTGTAGGCTTGTTGTTGAGTGCTTCGGCAGGAAATGACATCATGTTTGATGAGGAGTTATGCAACCAAGGAAAAGGATTCTCAAATAAAATATGGAATGCTTTCAAATTGATTAAAGGATGGGAAGTTTCAGATGCTATTCCACAACCAGAATCATCAAAAGTAGCTATTGAATGGTACGAAGCGAAATTGCAACATACGCTTTTAGAAATTGAAGATAATTTCGAAAAATATAGAATTTCTGAAGCTTTGATGGGTATTTACAAATTAGTTTGGGATGATTTCTGTTCTTGGTTCTTAGAGATGATTAAACCAGGATACCAACAGCCAATTGACAGTACGACTTTTGCGAAAGCGATAGAAATGCTTGAAAACAACTTGAAATTATTACACCCATT
>NZ_JBAWDL010000188.1:0-9160 GCF_049590715.1 Flavobacterium sp. | reverse complement strand
CAGGTTATTTTATCATTTTTTCTATTTGTGCCGTTTGTTATTTAATAGGATGGTCTATAATGAAAATTTTAGTTCCAAAATACAGTCCTATTACCGATTTGTAAAAAAAATAAAATAATACTTATTTTTCCTTAGTTTGATTAATATAATAAAAGGATCGAATACTAATAAAATAGATAACTTAAGTATGCTTGATTTTAATCTGATCAACATTAAACTAACAAAATATTATCTTGATATAGAAGATATTTACACACAAAAAAAAAGCCGTAGACAATGCTTACGGCTCTTATACTTCATTATTTTATACAGGGAAGTTCTATTAATTATTGAATCATTTTTGATGTAATAACGACTGGATTACTTCAAATGAAATAGTATTATCCTCATTTACAAAGTATTTTAACAATACCTCTCCCCAAATTTCACCATCACTATAATCCGCTATAATCCAACGCTGGTTTAAGATTTTGATTTTATTAATTACAAATTTATTAGCCCCTATTTGGTCTTGACCTGTATAAGGATTCCCTTTAGGATTAGAATTCAAATCCAACAATCGTTCTGTTACAAAAGGAATTAGTTTTTCGAATGAAATGGATTTTTGATTATTTTCATTGTCAAAATAGTTTTGAGCATTTTCATTTTTATCCAATGAAAAATAAGCGGCATCATTCAATTTAGTCGTAACTGAAGTCAAGCTGTCTTTTAACTTTTTAGATACTCGTTGGTATCGCATTTGTTCATATTCAACTTCTTTACTGTAAAAAGCGTATGTAAAAATATTTATTAACACTAATAAAATAAAAGCATAAAGTAAAAATGATCTTTTCATTTTGATTGTAAATTATATATTGATTTCTAAATTATCGTAAGCGAGGAAAATATTTGCTGGTAATTTTTTTTGAACTTCTTCATGAAAACCCATTATATGACTAATATGTGTAAGATAAGCGCGTTCTGGATTAATAAGAGCTATAAAATCCAATGCTTCTTGTAAATTAAAGTGAGAAAAATGAGGTTCCTCCCGCAAGGCATTAACGACCAAAACTTTTAAGTTTTTCAGTTTTGCAATTTCCTCTAGTTCAATAGTTTTAACATCAGTCAAATAAGCAAAATCATCTATGCGATACCCAAAAACTTGTAAATCACCGTGCATGACATTAACAGGAATAATCTCTTTATTACCAAGAGTAAAATTCTCATCATTAACGACTTCATGTACTTTGACTGAAGGAGCTCCTGGATATTTATTGACGGTTTCAAATACATAATCAAAACGCATTTTTAAATTATCAATAACTCTTGTATGAGCGTAAATAGGCATTTCGCCCTGTCTAAAATTAAATGGTCGAATATCATCAAGACCAGCAGTGTGATCTGCATGCTCGTGTGTAAACAGAATGGCATCTACTTTTTTACAATTTGAAGCTAACATTTGTTGCCTAAAGTCTGGACCACAATCCACTACACAAGAGTAGTTTTCCCATTGAATCAAAACAGAAACTCGCAAACGCTTATCTTTAGCATCCTTGCTTAAACAAACAGGATGATCGCTACCAATAATTGGAATACCTTGAGAGGTACCTGTTCCTAAAAAATATACTTTCAAATCGTTTTAATTTTTTACAAAAATAACATTAAATATCTTTCATTAGTTATCAAATTCATTAACTTTGTGACATAATAGCCATATTTACACAAAAAAAATGGGTACTGAAATAAAATTAAAGGGTGATAAAGTCATCGAACAAATACCTTCTACTAAGGACAAGGCACTTCGCATCAACTTAAACGAAAACATCTACGGTACTTTTGCTGAAATAGGTGCTGGACAAGAAACTGTTAGGCACTTTTTTAGAGCAGGAGGTTCCTCTGGAACCATTGCAAAAGCTATGTCTGCTTATGACAAAGACTTTAGTGATGCCGTTTACGGTGAAGAACGTGATGGTCGTTATGTTACGGAAAGTCGTTTGAAAAAGATGTTAAATCACGAAGTAGGCTTGATTGAAAAAAGGCTTGACAGAGAAAAACATCCTAATAAAATGTTTTTTAGTTATGCTAATACTGTAGCTACTATTGATTTTGCTAAACAATTCAAAGGACACGGATGGGTAGGTATTAGCTATCAAATCGAACCAGACGAAGCCTATAATGAAATAATTCTTCACATTCGATTCAAAGAAACGGATGTTCGTTTGCAACAAGAAACCTTAGGAATTCTTGGGGTAAATTTAATTTACGGTGCTTATTATAAATATGACGACCCAAAGAAATTGTTACGTTATTTATACGACCATCTTGACAAAGACCAATTAGAAATTGATACCATCAACTTTTCCGGACCACGTTTTAAAGATGTTGACAACCGTTTAATTAGTTTACAACTGGTCAAAAATGGAATGACTGATGCGGTAATGTTCAATCCAAAAGGAAAAAATATTCTGCCTGCTTCTATTTTATACAAAAAAAACATCCTTGCCTTAAGAGGTAGTTTTCGTCCTGTAACTAAAGTAAACATGGACATGTACAAGAAATCCTTGAATATGTTTATTAACGAAAATAAAGTTGACGAAAAAAACACCTTGGTTATTTTTGAAATCACGCTTTCTAATTTACGTTCAGATGGTGAGATTGATGAACGCGATTTTATGGATCGTGCCGAATTACTTTGTTCTCTAGGACAAACTGTAATGATTTCGAATTTTCAAGAATATTATAAAGTGGTTGAATATTTCTCTAATTATACCAAAGCTCGTATGGGATTAGCCATGGGAGTCAACAACTTAGTGGATATATTTGATGAAAAATACTACCGTCATTTGAGTGGTGGGATTTTGGAAGCTTTTGGTAAATTATTCTTTAGAGATATGAAGGTATTTCTATACCCAATGTTTGATGAAGATGGTGTTTTAAACACTTCTCAAAACTTAAAAGTACATCCTCGAATGAAAGAATTATACAAATTCTTTAAATTCAATGGAAAAGTAATTGATATTGAAGATTATGATCCAGACAACTTAGAAGTTTTTTCAAGAGAGGTATTAAAAATGATCCATGAAGGTAAAGCTGGATGGGAACGTATGTTACCTGTAGGGGTTGCCGAATTAATCAAAAAAGACTATCTATTTGGTTATGAACCAACAAAATTTTTAGAAGAGAATCGTTAATTTTTCTAAGATAATAGAAGAAGACAAAAGGGGAATAAAGAATAAAGAAGCAAGAGAAAAGACAAGTCATTGTGTTACTCTTGCTTTTTATATTTCAATAAATTATTTTTAAATTGGAGATACTGCCTCTAGAAAACTATTTCAAAATTTGAGCAGCATGTTCTTTGGTTTTCACCTTTTCGATTACTTCCTCGATGATTCCGTTTTCATCTATGACAAAAGTAGTTCTATGGATGCCATCATACTCACGTCCCATGAACTTTTTAGGTCCCCAAATTCCGAAGGCCTCAATGACTTCTTTGTCTTCATCTGCAATTAATGGAAAGGGCAAATGGAATTTTTCCTTGAATTTAGATTGCTTTTGTTTATCATCAGCACTCACCCCTAACAATTCGTAATTATTAGCTTGAAAACGTTCAAAATTATCGCGTAGATCACAAGCTTCAGCAGTACAACCTGGCGTATTGGCTTTTGGATAAAAGAAAACCACTAATTTTTTTCCTTTATAATTAGTCAACTCATGGACTTTACCATCTTGGTCTATTCCCCAAAATTCTGGTGCTTTATCTCCTTTTTTTAGTGTTGTCATGGATTTATTTTTAAGTTTCTAAGGTCCTGAGTCTCTTAGATGCTGAGGATATTTAGATTTTAGATTCAAAGTTAATAAGATTTTCAGCTTTAATCCAGTTAAAACTAAATAATCTCATTCACAATAGAAATAGCTTAACCTCTTTAAACTTCAATTCTTTCAAAAAACGCCTTAGTTCCTTAGCAACTTTAATCTCAGAACCTAAAAATATACTATTTTTACAAGATATAAATTTACAATAATGACTAAACAAGAGCGTGTAACATTTGTTATAAATACGTTAAAAGAATTATATCCTACGATTCCTATTCCATTAGACCATAAAGATCCTTATACGTTGCTGATTGCTGTTTTGTTATCAGCGCAATGTACGGATGTTCGCGTGAACCAAATTACCCCTTTGTTATTTGCAAAGGCTGATAACCCGTATGACATGATTAAAATGTCTGTGGATGAAATTAAAGAAATTATTCGTCCTTGTGGGCTTTCGCCAATGAAATCAAAAGGTATTCATGGTTTATCACATATCTTGATTGATAAACATGATGGTAAGGTACCACAAAGTTTTGAATACCTTGAAGAATTACCCGCTGTGGGACATAAAACTGCGAGTGTGGTTATGTCTCAGGCTTTTGGCGTCCCTGCTTTTCCCGTGGACACTCATATTCATCGTTTAATGTATCGTTGGAATTTAACTAATGGTAAGAATGTGCAACAAACTGAAAAGGACGCTAAACGAATTTTTCCTGAAGAAATTTGGAACGACTTACATTTACAAATTATTTGGTATGGTCGGGAATATTCACCTGCTCGTGGATGGGATTTAGAAAAAGATATAATTACTAGAACAATAGGTCGTAAATCAATAATTGACAGCTTTGTTCAAAAATAAAAAAAGCAAGATTAAACTGTTTTTGTTTCTACTCTTGCTTTTTTTTCTCTTCTCCCTTTGTACTAGTTCGAAATAATTTCTGTTTTTTTTCCATTAACATCAAGAATTGTTAAGGCTTTGGAATAATTTAACAAAAAAGATATTACTTCTTTTTCAGGTTTCATTACAATAGGGGCAATGTTTTTCTTTGTGTAAATTTTTGCCATTTTTTAGTTTTTTTTTATACTATAACGGCAATTTTATTTTAATATTATTAATTTGTTAAAACAATTTGATACTTATCAATCACTTTTCTCAAATTTGTTATTGCATAACGCATCCTTCCTAGTGAAGTATTGATACTTACTCCTGTAGTCTCCGCAATTTCTTTAAAACTCATGTCTTGATACATGCGCATGACTAACACTTCTTTTTGATCCTCAGGCAGGTGTTCAAGTAATTTACGTACATCGCTTTCAACTTGCTCCACTATTATTTTATTTTCAATAGTAAGCTCATCATCACTCATGATCGAAAAAATTGAAAATTCTTCGGTTTCTCGAAACATAGGCATTTTTTTGTTTCTTCGAAAATGATCTATAATTAGATTGTGCGCAATACGCATTACCCAAGGAAGAAATTTCCCTTCTTCATTATAAGAATCTGATTTTAAAGTTTTAATTACTTTAATGAAAGTATCTTGAAAAATATCGTTTGAAATATCTGTATCTAATATTTTAGAGTAAATAAATCCATATATACGAGATTGATGCCTTATGATTAATGTTTCTAAGGATTTTTCATTTCCTTCAATATATTTTTTTACCAGCAAAGCATCTGGAACTTCGTTATTAGCCATAATTTTCCTTTTTAGTTAGTTGTCTTGGTTTGTTTTTGGGTAATTTTCTAAAAAGTATTTTTGTAGTATAGGCTAATGTTTTTTTTATTTGTTAATTATTTCACCAAATTTAACAAATATTTATTTCAATATACAAATTAAAGGATATAAAATTACATTATATAAAAAAATAGTTCTTTAAATTAAAAAATAAACTGACAAATACCATTCTGTAATCTCAATAAAAAAGGCATTGCCTTAAAAATTTAGGAATTGTTCAACCTCTTTTCTCAATTCAAAAATGCTTACTTTTGTACAAATTGAATTTCTATATGCAAGTTGATATTTCCAAACTAGATCCAAAGAAAAACATCATCATCAAAGGTGCACAAGTACATAATTTAAAAAATGTAGATGTTGCCATCCCTCGCAATAAATTAGTGGTAATTACTGGGCTTTCGGGTTCAGGAAAATCGAGCTTGGCTTTTGATACTTTGTATGCTGAAGGGCAACGGCGGTATGTAGAAAGTTTGTCGTCGTATGCTCGTCAATTTTTAGGTCGTTTAGACAAACCTAAAGTAGAATACATCAAAGGAATTGCACCCGCTATCGCCATTGAGCAAAAAGTTAACACAACTAATGCCCGTTCAACCGTAGGAACCTCAACAGAGATTTACGATTATATTAAATTACTATATGCTCGAATTGGACGTACCTATTCTCCCATTTCAGGAATAGAAGTCAAAAAAAATACCGTTACTGATGTTGTCAATGATATCAAAAACCAAGAAATAGACAGCAAATGGTTACTCCTAGCTCCTATTCATCTTGAAGAAGGACGATCACTGGAGAACAAACTCAATGCATTATTGCAACAAGGTTTTGCCCGTATATTAGTCAATAACGAGATGATACGTCTCGATGACATTGATCAACATTCGTTAGACAGCAAAAACATTCTACTTATCATTGACCGTATTGTGGTCAAAGACGAGGAGGAATTCTATAACAGGCTTGCAGATGCCGTCCAAACCGCTTTTTTTGAAGGAAAAGGGATTTGCTATTTGCAAGAACTAAAAACCGACAAACATTTTTCATATTCCAATAATTTTGAGTTGGATGGGATTACCTTTCTAGAACCGAATGTACACTTATTCAGTTTCAACAATCCTTATGGGGCTTGCCCCGTGTGTGAAGGGTACGGAAACATCATAGGAATCGATGCCGAATTAGTGGTTCCTAACACTTCCTTATCCATTTTTGAAAATGCCATTTTCCCTTGGCGTGGCGATAGTATGGGTTGGTACCGTGATCAATTAGTAAATAGTGCTTATAAATTTGATTTCCCTATTCACAAACCGTTTTTTGAACTAACGAATGAGCAAAAAGAACTTATCTGGACCGGAAATAGTCACTTTGAAGGATTAAACGATTTTTTCAAAGAATTAGAAGCCAAAAATTATAAAATACAAAACCGTGTAATGCTTTCCCGATACCGCGGAAAAACCAAATGTACCGCCTGTAAAGGAAAGCGTTTACGCATCGAAGCATCCTTTGTGAAGATTAACGGCAAAACCGTATCTGAATTGGTGGATTTACCAATTCAGAATTTGGTAAACTTTTTTAGCAAAATAGAATTAGACAAATACGAACAGCAAATTGCCAAGCGTTTGCTTATTGAAATCAACAACCGTCTTTCGTTTTTAACTAAAGTAGGTTTGAGTTATTTGACTTTAAATCGAAATTCGGCTACATTATCTGGTGGAGAGTCACAGCGTATCAACTTAGCGACTTCGTTAGGAAGTAGTTTGGTAGGTTCTATGTATATTTTGGACGAACCTAGTATTGGTTTGCACCCCAAAGATTCGGAGCGATTGATTAAAGTATTGTTATCGTTACGTGATTTAGGCAATACCGTTATCGTGGTAGAACACGACGAAGACATCATGAAAGCTGCTGATATGATTATCGACATTGGTCCAGAAGCTGGGACTTTCGGAGGAGAATTGGTTGCACAAGGCACGTATGAGGAAATCCTAAAATCTGATTCCCTAACTGCCAAATACCTCAACGGAGATCTCGAAATTTCAGTGCCTAAAAAACGCCGTTCATTCAAGAATTTTATCGAAATCATAGGCGCACGCGAAAACAACTTACAAAACATCAATGTTAAATTTCCGCTAGACGTCCTTACTGTAATTACCGGTGTTTCAGGAAGTGGAAAAAGTACACTAGTCAAAAAAATATTGTTTCCAGCCATGCAAAAAAAGCTGGACAATGCTGGCGAAAAAGCGGGTCAGTTTACTGAGATCACAGGCTCATTTTCGCATATAAAACATATTGAGTATGTGGATCAAAATCCTATTGGGCGCAGTTCTCGCTCCAATCCTGTGACCTACATCAAGGCCTATGACGATATTCGTGATTTATTTTCGAAAGAAAAACTATCCAAAATCCGTGGGTACTTACCCAAACACTTCTCCTTTAACGTAGATGCTGGTCGTTGCGAAACTTGTAGTGGTGAAGGAACGATCAATGTCGAAATGGTCTTTATGGCCGATGTCCAATTGCCGTGTGAAACATGTAACGGAAAACGTTTCAAAAAAGAGATTCTCGAAGTCCAGTTTGAAGGCAAAAACATCTACGACATCCTTACATTGACTATTGATGATGCCGTTACTTTTTTCGAAAAAAACAAGCAAGCCAAAATCACACAAAAGCTAAAACCCCTTCAAGACGTTGGTCTAGGATATGTACAATTGGGACAGTCCTCCTCTACTCTTTCTGGAGGTGAGGCACAGCGTATCAAACTGGCATCCTTCCTAGTCAAAGGGGCCACAAAAGACAAAGCACTCTTTGTTTTTGATGAACCCACTACTGGACTCCACTTCCACGATATCAAGAAACTCATGGCATCGTTTGATGCCTTAATCGAAAAAGGACATTCGGTACTCGTGATTGAGCACAATTTGGACTTAATAAAATGTGCCGACTGGATCATCGACCTCGGTCCTGAAGGTGGTGAAAATGGAGGACAACTCCTAGCTGAAGGCACTCCTGAAAACATCGTAAAAATCAAAAAATCAGCAACAGCTAAGTACCTGAAAGAAAAGCTATAATGTTTTATTTCATTAAATCACACAAAAAATTTTACTATATTTGCTTACCATTCATGGAGTAAGAAATTAAAAAGTTATCGTTTCTAAACGCAAAGAAACTTTAAACTTAACTTGCTGGCTGCGTCCATCCCTTAAAACTACTGGTAGAACTATTCATTACAATTTCTCGCTCTTCCTTTGTCAGGATATTGTATTTTGTGCGCTATCCCTCACGTAAGATCGTAGTATTAATTTCTTGTAGTTTTTTGGATTCGGTATAATGCCGAAATAGCATGAAAATAGATCATTTATATTGAACTATATTGACTATATAACAATATAACCGTCCCCAATCTCAAAACAAAATTTTTTGTCTCTCCACAGGTTCTAGGATTGATCCAACTTGATTCGATAATAATTAAAAAACAGTTATAAAACAAAAAACCCCGTTTCATAAGAAACGAGGTTTTTCAAAGAAAGGCGACGACATACTCTCCCACAAAAATGCAGTACCATCTGCGCAGGCGGGCTTAACTACTCTGTTCGGGATGGGAAGAGGTGAGCCCCGCCGCAATAACCACCTTAAGATTATTG
>NZ_JBAWDL010000187.1:0-4472 GCF_049590715.1 Flavobacterium sp. | reverse complement strand
CTAAACTCATCTTCCTCATTACTAACTATTCCTAATGCTTGATAAACATAAGCAAACGTAGATAATAATTCAGGTTTTCCGTCTACAAGAGCGATGTCGTGTTCGAAATGAGCCGATGGTTTTCCGTCAGCGGTTAGGATTGTCCAACCGTCTTTCAGTTGTTTGATGTTGCGGGTTCCTTGATTGATCATCGGTTCTAGTGCAATCACCATTCCTTCGACAAATAGTTTTCCACGACCACGTTTTCCGTAGTTTGGCATTTCAGGGTCTTCGTGCATTTTTTGACCTAAACCGTGACCTACAAGTTCACGTACGACACCGTAACCATGACTTTCTGTATATTTTTGGATAGCATTACCCACATCTTCAACACGGTTTCCAGCTTTGAATTCGCGGATTCCTACATATAAAGATTCTTTGGTAACTTGTAATAATTTTTTGGTTTCAGGAGCAACTTCACCTACTTCAAAAGTATAAGCATGGTCTCCGTGATAGCCATTTTTAAATGCACCACAGTCAACTGAGATGATATCACCACTAACAAGAGGAGTGTTGTTTGGGATTCCGTGTACTACTTGAGCATTTGGGCTCATACATAAGGAATTTGGAAAACCATATAAACCTAAGAAACTTGGTTCAGCACCATGGTCTCTAATAAACGTTTCAGCTAATTTGTCTAAATGTAAGGTCGTTACACCTTCTTTAATCTCTGAAGCAATCATTCCTAATGTCTTGGATACAATTAAAGCACTTTCGCGCATTAATTCAATTTCTTCACGTGATTTTACTATAATCATAGTTTTGAATTTTGAGTTGGCAAAAGTACAATTTTAATTGATTTAATCAGGATTTGCTATTATTTTATATAGTTCAGAATTAGAGATACAAAACTCGTTATTCAAAGCAATTGCATTTAATTGCGCTGTAATCAAACTACTTTCTCTACTATTTATTAGAAAAAGGGAACTTTCGCCAAAAGTAAACAAGCGTTCTTCTGAGGTTAACATCGTTTTGTAGTTCTTTACCAGTTCATTTGCTAGACTACGTTGTCTGAATAAAGAATTGATGATTTCTTTTTGTGCGTTGATTTTGTTTTGAAGTTGTAGACGTTCTAAATTCAATGAATTCGATGTTTCTTGTAATTTGAATTTTGTTATTTTCAGGCCACCTCTTTCTTTTCTTAGGAATATTGGGTATGCGAAATCAATTCCAATTTTATAATTCTCGAATTTATAATTTTCAATATATTGAGGTTCGGATAAATAAGTGTAGCCAATGTTGATTTTTGGCAAAAGATAATTGGCTTTTAATTTACGTTCTACGTTCAATATATCAATTTTGCTTTCAATTGCATTTATTTTTGGATGTGCATCAATCGAAAAATCTACTTGTAAAAGATGGTTCGTTTTTAAGGTTTCTTGTATAGTAGCTTCAAGTTTTTTCTCAGGAAAAAGAGCCTCTGTTATTTCCATAGGAATGGTATTTTCGAGCCATAAAAAATTTGAAAGTTCTAGTTTTGCCTTGGTTAATTTTAGTTTTGAATTTTCTAAACTTAATTTTCGACTCGTTAGGCTAATTCCTGCTTCGATACTATCAATAGCTCTTTTGTCTCCTTGTTTGATAAGAGAAGCAACACCTTTGTATCGTATCTCAGAGTTGGTTTTGTATTGAGAATATAATTGGAACTCTTCATAATTACGTTTCCAGTTAAAATAAGCCATCGAAGCATCATATAGTATAGCAACTGCTTGTAGTTTTCTTTCGGATTGACTTAATTCTAATTGTAGTTTGGCTTTTCGTAAATCAGCCATTCGTTGATTGATCAGTAATCCTTGTCCTAGAGGAATAGAAATCCCTAATGAAGCTAATCCTTGATTGGGAACATTATTTTCGGGGTTAAGATAAACACCTTCGTTTTGGTCAAAGCCTGCTTTAATTTCGACCCCATACCAAGTTGGAATTTTAAAACTACTATTTAAAATCGAATAATAGGTTTTGTCTTTAAATTGTTTTTTGTCAAAATCAACTTCAATTTTTGGGTCGAATGCTCCTCTGGCAGCCATTAGATCAGCTTGTGCTTTGCTGATTTCTAAATTGGCGTTTTTTACTAAAGGATGAAATTTTTTGACATACCCTAGGTATTCTTCAAACGTAAATTCGAAGTTTTTTTGGGTCTCCACATCAGAGCTGTTATTTTGAGCGGTAAGGACAGCACTGAGTAGCAGTAAGATCAGAAATATAGTTCTCATTATTTTTTAGCTTTTGAGGTCTTGGCACCCGTTTGTGTTTGATAATAGTCAGGCGGGAATCCGTTTAATGTTCTCCAGATTTCAAACCAAACAGGAACCGTTTTTAACAAGGCAATTGTTTGTGCACCTGAACCTATACTCAGTTGTTTTGGCCATTTGATATCCTCTGGGTCTGGAGCAATCAAGACTCTAAATTTTCCGTTCTCGCTGATGAAATTTTCGATAGCCACAATTTGCCCACCAAAAGTTCCGTAGGACATATCAGGCCATCCTGAGAATACTATTGTAGGCCATCCGTCAAACCATACTCTTACTTTGGCTCCTTTTGAAATCAAAGGAAGATCCAGCGGATTTACATAAGTCTCTACAGCAATATCGTATTGTGACGGCATGATAGTGGCAATAGGAGTTCCTTCCTTTATGGTTTCGCCAATTCCTGCTTGCAAAGCTCTATTGATATAGCCATCTTGAACGGCTTTGATGTAATACATATCGTTACGAATACTATAATTAGCATGCTGGTTTTCTAATTTACTCACTTGTGCTTCAGTATCGTACTGGCTACTCATAGCGGTATATTGATCACTTTGAGCTTTGGATAATTTCTCGCTGTATTCAGCTGAAATTCGGCTAATTTCGAGTTGGGAATTGATTAAATCATTTTTACTCGTTAATAATTTGTTCTCCTGAGTGATTATTTTAGCTTCAGATTCTTGTAATTTCAACCTTTTCTCCTCGACATCTGTTAGTGGTTTTAATCCTTCGCTTTGTAATTGAATGGCTCTATTGTATTGTGTTTGCGCAATTTTTAATTGTGTTTTTATGGCCACTAAATCTATCGAATCACTTTTTATCTTAAATCGTGATTGTTTGATTTTATTTTCGGCTTGTTCCAGTTTTAATTTTCTTTCACTAGTGATAGATTGCATTTGGTTTGAAAGAGCTCCTACTTTTGAATCATATGAAGCCATAGCATTTTTCTTAGCATTCACTTGATTTTTAGTATTTCGAACTAAATTAGAATCCATATAATCCTCTTTTATTTCCGAAATAAATAAAATAGTATCTCCTTTTTTTACAAAATCTCCCTCTTGTACATACCATTTTTCTATTCGTCCAGAAATGACACTTTGTATTGATTGGGGTCTTTGATTGGGTTTTAATGTCGTCACTGACCCTTTTCCTGAAATGTTTTGAGTCCAAGGCAAGAACAAAGAAATCAAACCAAGTATCGAAACAATAGTTATGATTTTGTTTAAAATTTTGTAATGCGGTCTTGTTTCTAAATCTCTTACTGTCTTATAACGTTGTAAGTTGGTAGCAGTTTGCTTATTGTTGTCAGAAATATTTAGCATGTTTTTATATTTTAGAATCTAGTATGATTTTTCCTTTTTCTAAGGTGATTTGGCGATTGCATTTTACTTTCCAATATGGATTTTTTGACGAAACGATAATGGTCCATTTATGTTCGTCAGCAGTCAAGAAATCAATGATAGCATTTGATACGTTTTCATCCATCGTATCTGTTGGATCTTCATAAAACAAAATTTTAGGCTTGGTGATGATGCTTCGAGCCAAGATGATTTTTTGTGCATTTGAAGATGACAATTGTTTTCCTTCTGGAAAAAGTGGTGTTGCTAATCCTTGCGGTAATGATTTGATAAAATCAGTTAATTGAACTCCATCAATTGCCCATTTGATATCTTCGTCAGTTATCGCAGAATCATTAAAAGTAATATTCTCTAAGACACTGCCTTCAAAAGGTGTTTCGCCATAAATAATACTGGAAAGGTGCGCACGGTATTGATTGAAATTTATTTTTTTGAAAGTATCATCATTAATGTATAATGCTCCCGAAGTAGGTTGTGTTAAGCTAGACAAAATACGAATTAAGGTAGTTTTTCCAGAGCCATTTTGCCCGTTGATAAAAATACGTTCTGATTGATTGATTGTTAAGGAAATGTCGTTTAAGATCTTGATTTTTGAATCTGGAAATTTGTAGCTGATGTGCTCTGCTTGTAATGAAATGGAGTTATAACAAGAATTATAATCTGTTGGAAATTCCTCTTCCAAAGCCATATCTGTAACCTGACCTATTTTTTCAACAGAAGTTAAAACATCGTAAAAAGTTTCCAAACCAATAATTATTTTTTCAACAGAATTAATTACTAGCAGAATTACAATTTCGGCCGCTACAAACTGTCCCATATTCATTTCTTGTGA
>NZ_JBAWDL010000186.1:0-1709 GCF_049590715.1 Flavobacterium sp. | reverse complement strand
GCGATACGGTGCGCTTGTCGCCCAACTTCGCGAGCCCGTCGGCCACGGCGAGCAAGACGGGAAGCCAGACGGTCGCCGTCGCCGTCGGCAAGGTCGTCGAACTCGCAGCCGACTACGGCACAGTGCGCTACACGACGTCTTCGGGAATTCGGATTGTGGCATTCGGCGATGTCGTCGTGGTGGAGTCAGGCTATGAGCGAGGTGGCGAATGGGGTGTCGCTTACCGGTACCGCGGAGCCAATGGCCGCTATGACCTCACGATGCAGAACTACGCAGACCTTGCACGGTGGGTGCCCATTGGCGGCGATGCCGGCAGCATCTACCGTTACGTAGGAACACCGGGAGTGCTCGACCTGAACTCACTCGACTATTCCGACGTCGACTCGTGGGCGTTGATTGCAGGTCAGGCCGGTGGCCTGTATCAGTGGATGGGCGCGGACGGCACAACGGTGAATCTCGCATCCGCAGATTTCACTGACCTCGGCTACTGGAAGCCAGTGGGCCCGAGCAATTACTTTCCGCTCGGATTCAACATTTCAACTTCGCCATCGGTCGCCGTGGCAGCAGTGGTCGTGCTCAACGACCTGCGCAGCGATGTACGCGCTCGCATCGGCTTCGCTGATCTGAACGCAGATAACCTCACGGTGCGTGCGGTGCAAGATTCGATCGTCCGCGCCGATATAGATGTCACCGCGAACTCATCGGGCGGTAGCTCATTCACTGGCAACGGCACGTCGCTTGCTGCGGCAGGAATTATCGCGACGAACCGCGTGCTGGGTTCGGTGAACGCGGGAATCTGGTCATCACGTGTCGATTTGACCGGAGCGCTCGTGGTCGAAGCGCTCATCACAGCAGATATTGATGCGACCGTCGCAGCCGCCGTATCGACGGGAGCAGAGGCGTGGGGACTCACCCTCGCGTTCAACACGATCGGGTGGCTGCCAACCAATACCTTCTTCGCGTTCATCGATGCCGTCATCGGTGATCCGCTGATCGCTTCGAACACCGCATTCGGTGGGCAATCACCGCAACAGGCAAACGCACTAGTTCAGCTCAGCCAGATCGTTCATGCGTCGTCAGTGACGGTTCACGCCGAATCAGCAAACTCTGTCGTCGCAACGGTCACCAACGATGCGACCTCGGCGCCGGCTGCACTCTTCGGCGCGGGCGGATTGAGCGTCAACGGAGTTGTTGTCAGCAACAAAGTCAATGGCGGTGCTCGCTCGCTTCTTGATGGTGAGCCGACACCGAACTATGCCCTGGGCGTCGCAACCGCCACCTTAGAGACCGGTGACCTCGTCGCAGCTCCCGGCGGCGGCGTATACGAGTTCATTGGCGCACCGCGCGGTCCACCAGCCACGAACCTCGCCACAGAAAACTACGCGATCACTACACAGTGGCGCCGCGTTGACGGCCTCGTCAAGAGTGCCTCCGCAGGTGCCGTAAGCGTTACCGCCTCCTCCGCCGGTCGAGTCGAGGCAACCTCGACGCTCTCAGCAGTGGTGGCCCCGAACAATGATGCCGGTGCCGGGATTCTCAACCGTTGGACCGCTCAGGTGCTCGACGGATACGAGTTCACCAGTCGATCGGGCACCCGCACGCTCGCTTTTGGAGATCGCGTTCGCGTCGCCGACGACTTCAGCGGCACGTCGATCGTTGATGGATCAGTTGATCCTGCCGGACAGGTCTTTCAGTGGATGGGCCTCGAT
>NZ_JBAWDL010000185.1:0-14743 GCF_049590715.1 Flavobacterium sp. | reverse complement strand
AGTTTTCCAAAAAATACCGTGTCATTTCCATTGATTTATTGGGGCATGGCGAAACGGAATGTATGGGGTATGTGCACACGATGGAGGATCATGCGGAGGTAGTACATGCGGTTTTGACGCATTTACGAATCAGAAAAGCGGTTTTTGTGGGACATTCTATGGGCGGTTATGTCGCTTTGGCTTTTGCAGAATTGTTTCCTGAAATGATGAAGGGATTGGTGTTGCTCAACTCAACTTCCAGAGCCGATAGCGCCGAGCGAAAACTGAACCGTGACCGTGCCATCAAAGCGGTGAAACAAAGTTATGTGAACTTCATCCGTATGTCGATTGCCAATTTGTTCAGTGAAGATAACCGCGAACGCCTAGATGCCGAGATTGAAAACGTCAAAATAGAAGCTTTGAAAACGCCACTTCAAGGGATTGTTGCTTCGCTGGAAGGAATGAAAATTCGTGTTGACAGAGAGGTTTTATTGCATTTAACTCCTTATCCTAAAATGCTAATTTTGGGTAAAAAAGATCCTGTTTTAAATTACACGGAATCCTTGGAACAAATCGAGGATACAGATGTGAAATTAGTGAGCTTTCCCGATGGTCATATGAGTTATATTGAGAATCAGGATGCGTTGATTGCGGTGTTGTTGGTTTATTTTAAAACTGTTTAGATTGTCATGTTTTTTTGTAACACAGATTTGAGAAATTTGTTCTTTGTTCTTTGTTCTTTGCGACTTAGCATCTTTGCGGTGAAACCTTTGCTGTATTTACGGTTAGTAAGTTATATTTTCTCGTTAAACGGAACTGTCTCATCCAGAATCTCACCCAACAGCAATACAATTTGATTCAAGAAATTATCCATTATATTGCTATCTATCGTATAATTAACTTCTTTCCCTTCTTTGAAATTAAACGGTAAGAAACCTGATTTTAAGTTTTTGAAAGAGATAATTCCTGCTTCAATAGGTTTATCTCCTGCGTGTTGCTCATACATATAAGCGTATGCCAAAACCTGAATGATTTTATCATATTTGATGTTGTCTATCAAACCATTCCACGCTTTAAGGGTAACGCTTGATTTCTCGACTTTTCCTGTTTTGTAATCAATAATTCGGATGGTTCCGTTGCGTTCTTCGATTCGGTCGACGTTTCCTTTGATGAGCACAGGAAAGGGTAACGAAGGATGTATTAACTCTCGCTGAAAAGTAGTTTCGAGTGCGATAATCTTGATTGCATCCCCTGATTTTATACTTTCAAGTTCGACTTTCAAGAAATTGGAAACATTTCGTTTAGCTACTTCAAAAGCCAAGAGGTTACGTCCTTTTTTGATTTCGCCTTCCTTGTACACTTCTTTGAACTGTTTTAAAACCTCAGCATCTATTTTTTTAAAACAGTTTGCGATATCTGTTTCAGAGATAAATCGCCCAATGAATGGTTCGTACAACGCTTTCAAGGTTTCGTGAATTATGGTTCCCAAGGTATTCAAAGCGATGTTTTCCTCGACTTCTTCGACTTCACGAATGCGTAAAATCTTTTGAAAATAAAATTGCATCGGATTTCGAATATAGCTTGTTAAAGCAGATGGTGAAAAACCAACTTTGGCAATTTCTTTCAAGCGTTGCATTACTAACGGCGATTTCTCGACAGCCATAGGTTTATAGGCAGTTTCAGGAACTATAGCATTGTAAATTTCGTGTGATAGGGTATGATTTTTTTGTTTTTCGACTTCTAGTTGCGTGATAAAACGGCTTTTTTCACCTGCGTCGAGTCCGTCACTTTCGGTATTATATAGCAAGAACACATTCTTAGCTCTTTGTAACAAATGATAAAAGTGATACGTATAAATAGCATCTTTTTCCTTGAAGGTAGGCAAGCCTAATTCACGCTTAACATCATACGGTATAAAGGAATTTTGCGATTTACCCGCTGGAAATTTTCCTTCATTCATAGAAGTGACAATTACCGTATCAAAATCAAGCACACGACTTTCAAGTACTCCCATGATTTGCAAACCGTTCAAAGGTTCTCCTTCAAAAGAAACTTCAGCCAGATCAATTACTTGTTTGTATATGGCGTGTAGGGTGTCTATTTTATCAATTTCGGGATGTTGGGTATAATAATTAATCAGTTTATTGATGACTTTGAAAATCGCATAAACAAATGACTTTGTTATTTTTTCTTCTTCGTTGTCATTGCTAAGATTGTTTTTTATGGTTAATAACAAAGCGGAAACTGTTTCCAATACTGCAATAGATCCCGTTTCCCATTTTTGAAATAAAAGCAAAAACAAGTCGGTTGACGCTGCGTTTAATTCGGTTATTTTTTGATGGGTAATGAAAGTGTAATTGTTCTCATTGATGATTTTAACCAATTTTAATGTATTTGCATAAGGCTCCACCAAAGGATGTGTCAATATATCCAAAACATCTTTATAGTAGAACACATAATTCTTAGCATTACGTGACAACGCATTAGTGTGCATTTTGAAAAGCTTAGCAATCAAAATTTGGGCTGGATTGTTTTTACTCGAATATCCCATGGTAATATTTAACGAACCAACGCTAGCTGGCAAAGCATATAAAAGCGGAATCAACACATTCTCTTCGCCTAAAACTACAGCGACTTTATCAAGAGAAGTTGTTGGATTTTGCTCGATTATATTTTCAATAATACTTCCTGCGATTTTAGCTTGACCAATGGTTTTGGGCGTACCAATAACCTGAATCTTTTTAGACTGCGAAAATTCATCTACAATCCATTCAAAAGGATTGCTTTTATAATGCTTCCAATTACTTTTGAAACGTCGTAAAAACAAACCCGCGTCATGATAAGGATCATTTAGGAAGGCTTGATCCGCATCCCAAAGAATTTCGGCTTGATCGGCTGCAATCAGATGTTGGATGATTTTTTCTTCGGAAGCGTTTAAAGCATTAAATCCTGCGAAGAGGTACTGACTCCCTATTAATTCATTTGAAAAAGTAGTTAGATTACCCACGGCTTCACGATAAATGAGTCCTTGGTAACCTACTTTTTTTTGTAATAAATGAGTATAAAGCGCTTGATAGTATTTAGGAAGTAATTTCCAGAAATCAATGTATTTTTCTAGTAAAGGCGTTTTATCTTCTACTTCAATTCCCCATTTTTTGATGTCCTCAATGTCTTTTAGGTATGACAAAACATAAGCTGGATCTAATAGGTAACGGTCAATTTCGTTGAAATCTTGCAAAAGAGTTTTGGCCCAATTGGCAAACAATTCAAAAGATTGTTGGTGCGCTTTATCAGTAATAGATATATATACTTGGTAGAATTCAAATAGTAATTCAATAGGATCTATAGTGCGAATTTGGGCTATATTTTGAACAAAGTCCTCAATACTAATAATCTCAGGAGCGAGAATATTTGTTTTTACTTGTTTTTTTAAAGCTTCAATTAAAAAAACTTTTGCTCTTTTATTAGGTAAAACAATTACCGTATGGCTTAATTGGTCTTTATGGTTTTCTAATAAATGGGTTGCAATTTTATCTAAAAAAGGAATCGTTGTCATTGTATAAAAATAAAAAAACGCCTCGATAAATCGAGGCGTTTTCTATAAATATTTTAAGAAAATATTATTCTTTAATTAAAGAAACTTCAACTCTTCTGTTATTTGCTTTTCCTGCAGCAGTTTTATTAGAATCAATTGGTTTAGTTTCACCAAAACCAGTAGATTTTAATCTTTCTGTTGCAATACCATTTTCAACTAAATAGTTTTTAACAGCCGCAGCTCTATTTTCAGATAAAGTTTGGTTTAAAGCATTACTTCCATCACTATCAGTATGCCCTTCAATCATAAAGTTTGAATTAGGATATTCTTTTAAGATACCAGCAATTGACTGCATAACAGCGTAAGACTGAGTTTTGAATGAAGATTTTCCTGATTCAAACAAAATAGTTTTACCATATTCATTCAGTTGTTTGATTACTTCAACACTAACTTCAGGACATCCTTTGTTACTTGCAGGACCAGCCACTTTTGGACAATCATCATCTTTATCTAATACACCATCTCCATCAGCATCAGCCCATGGACATCCATTATTTGCTTTTGGACCTTTTTCTTTTGGACATTTATCATCTTTATCAGCAACTCCATCTCCATCTGAATCAGGACAACCTTTCATTGCCATAGTTCCAGCCTCGTTTGGACAAGCATCATCTTTATCTGTAATTCCATCTCCATCAGCATCAGGACATCCATTTAAAGCTGCAAGACCTGCAACATCTGGACAAGCATCATCTCTATCAATAACACCATCACCATCTGTATCAGGACAACCGTTAAATTGTTTTAACCCTTTAACATCTGGACAAGCATCATCTTTATCATATATACCATCACCATCTGTATCTTTACCACCAAATTTGAAAGTAAGACCAACAGTGTGTTGAAAATGACTAGGAGCATCAGGAACATTTTTTGAATCCACTCTCTCTCCACCTACAAGATCTCCACCTTTATAAGTAGTAGCTAATGACAAACCAACATTTTCACTGAACCAAAAAGTAAGACCAGCTCCAGCGTTAATAGTACCATAACTACTATCCCCAAGAAAAGTATAACCTCCACCTACGTGTAGATCTGGGTCAATTACTTTAGATTTTAAAAGACTCATGAAACTGTATTTAACAGAACCATCAATCCCATAATACATTAAATCTCCAGGATTTCTAGCAACATAGTTCCCTCCCGTAAAATCTACAAATTTCTCAATTTTATTCACAGAACCTTGAACTCCAAAAGAAAAATTACTTCCTATGTATCTAGATACACTAAGATAAGAGATAGAAGGAAGGATATTCCAATTATCTTTTACTTTAAATAATTGAGAAGAATGGTTGTCCAACCACCCTTTGTCTCCACCAGCGCCTGCTTTTGTGTCAACGGCATTCACTCCAAAAGAGATAGCCCATGGATTATTGCTATCTTGAGCGTGAGAGGATAACCCCACCACCATCATTGTAGCAATAAAAAGTCTGTTAAGATGTTTCATACGTATTTTTTTAAATTACAATTTATTTGATTACTAACAAATGTAACACGTATTTTTATAACTTCAAAATATATTGTTAAAAAAAAACACATAAACTCCCGTGAAATTACAAAAATCACATTACTAAGTATGATTTATTATCACATATTTAAAATAAAAATATAATAACGCTTTTTTGATAATTTTTTCAATTTTACTCAATAAACACTCATTTATACCCCATACGCATTACAAAGTTAAACTTCTACAACAACAATATCTTCTGCTATAAATACTAATATTTTTTGCTCCACAACATACCCCATCAATTCTATCGCTGTTTGATAATCCTTTAACTGTCTTTCATATTTCTTATTATGAATACCCGTTTTGTAATCTAACAATAAAATAGCATTATTTTTCATCAAAACCATTCTATCAGGCTTAACGATCCTCCCTTCTTTCTGAATAATTGTTTGTTCATTCATGATGGTATTTTCTTCATTAAAAAACAACTTTAATTTTTCATGATCAACAATATTATTAAGAGTGCGCAATACTATTTGTTTTTGACCTAAATGGATTAATCCATTTTCAATTGCTTTCTCTACAGCCAAATCAACATCTTGTCTGGTTTTTACAAAGGATAAAATTTCATGAATAACATTACCATAAGCGATAGATTCTTGCTGATGCGTACCCCACATCAAAGCTTCCCGCTGTGCAATTTTAATGTTTTTAAAATCCAAGACTTCACTGACTATCGGAATTGTTTTAGACTTATCGACATGAGCTTCGATAGGAGACATTTTAGCTGAATTTCCCCATTCATAAATGGTTTGCTCAGAATTAAAATCTGAATGGTTCATTAAATAATGAATAAAAAATGACGACATATTATTCTCTTTGACTTCTCCTTTCGATGTGAAGTTCCGATTAGAAATAATATACAATTGTTCCTCGGCTCGGGTTAAGGCAACATATAAAACATTAATATTATCCAATAGTTCTTCTTGCTTTTTTTGATCGTAAACTAATTTTGCCGCTTCGCCAAATCCTTCTACGGCTTTACTATTGTCAATTAATACTTTTGGCAAGCCTAATGTTTCGTCTTCATTTGTAAGCCATAGTTTGTCTTTAGGTTTCATCACG
Organism: Flavobacterium sp.; assembly: GCF_049590715.1. Lineage (GTDB taxonomy): Bacteria > Bacteroidota > Bacteroidia > Flavobacteriales > Flavobacteriaceae > Flavobacterium. The sequence continues at coordinate 8,591 of NZ_JBAWDL010000185.1, read as the reverse complement.
TAATCTTCCTCAGCAAAAGGAAAAATGACCACCGGAAATTCCAATCCTTTTGATTTATGAATCGTCATGATGCGCACTGCGTTATTTCCTTCAGGAGAAGGAATACTAAATTTACTAGCATTTTTATCCCAGAAGTTTAAAAAGTCGGCGATACCTGCTTGGTTGCGTACATCTCGCTCAAGAACAATGTCGAGGAAATACTGTACGTACGCAGAGGATGGTGCCTGTGGGAGCACAAATTTGGATATAATTATCTCCACCGCCTCATACAATGATTTTTTTCGAATGTTTTGAAACGAAAGTTTGATTCCATAGTTGGTGAGCCAAATTTCAAAATCAGTTTCGTTTTTCAATTCCATTCCGGCGAGGATGAAATCATGAGTTGGCAACTGGTCTTGATTATTTTCGGCTAGGAAATATAAAAAATTAGCTTTAGCCTCTAAGTCGGCATTATTTTTTAAATATTTTAATAAGTCAATAATAAAACGTACCTCGGTCGCATTTTGAATCATCAAGGTTTCTGACGAAAGCAAAGGGATTTTTTGTTCAGTCAAATAATTTGCAATTACAATTCCTTGGTCTCGCTTACGAGTCAGAATCACCATATCCTTGTATTCAAAACCAGAACGAAGCACTTTTTCGATAGTTTGATGTGTGGCTTGCAAATACAAATCGTTTTTCCCAAGCGCTTCTTCTTCGTCTTCTTCGGGTTCTTCTATGTTTGGAATGAAAGAAATATTTACATAACCTCCTGTTTTATCGTTTGTTTTTTGATGGCTGTGGTTTTCATATAAATCTTTATAATCAGGATGCTCAAATTCTGAAGAGAGCATTTTAAAAAAAGCATTGTTGAAATTAATAACCTCCGAATAGCTACGGTAGTTTTTATCCAAATGAACCAAATCCTTATCTGGATTATTGAACGGATTCAAATCCTTACTTAAGTCAATAAACTGTTCGGCTTTTCCTCCACGCCAGCGATAGATGGATTGTTTGGGATCGCCCACAATCATCAAAGTACCTTTATCTCCATAATCATCTTGACCTGAAAGCGCATTATCAATAAGCGGAATTAGATTTTGCCATTGCATTTCAGAAGTATCTTGAAATTCATCAATAAAAAAATGGCGGTACCTTTCCCCTAATCGCTCATAAATAAAAGGAGCAGGTTGGTTTTGAATTTCGCGATGAATGATGGCGTTAAATTCGGTAATGGAAAGCACGTTTTGTTCTTCTTGAATTTTAGCCAATTCATTACTAACCGTATTTAACAATGAAAGTGGCGTAATGTTTTTAAGGAAAGCTTTATAAAAATCACGTTTTGCAAAATTGGCATATATGACTACTAATTGTTGTAGTAACTCTGGAATAATGCTTTCAATTGCGTCACGATCTTTGGCTGTTTTATTAATGGCTATGTCTTCAAATTCATGAAAGGTTTTATTCTTTGGGTTGAATTTTCCCTCTCGAATACTAATCAAATGATTTGGAAAAGTACCTCGAGAAAAGGATTTTAAGTCAATTCCTTTTTCCTCCAATAAAACCAATGTTGCTTCGGCTAGTTTTTGATTTTCCGTCTCTAATTCTTTGCAAACAACAATCAGTTTCTTTTTGATCTCAACAAACTCCGCTATGTTCTTATCATGAAAATGGACAATTTCGTTGCGATGGTTTTCATTTAGCACTAATCTACCTGTCTCCAAAATTTCACGCGATATATCCCATGATTTATCATCATCGGTTTTTTCCATTGTAAAATCGATAAGCAGTTGTGTCAAGGTTTCGTCCTCGCCTGCTTGTGCAATGATGGCATCCACCGCTTCGATCAATAGATTTTCGGTATCCAAAGTGACTTCAAAAGTCATGGGTAAATTTAGATCGTGCGCAAAAGCTCGAATAACTTTGTGGGTGAATTTATCAATGGTCGAAATATCAAAAGCAGCATAGTTATGAATGATGTGTTTGATAATTTGTTGCGATTTGACTTTAATTTGAATCAGCGATAATTTGGTTTCCCATTCCTTAGTATCTTCCACAAGATTATGCATCAAGTCCAAGGCTTTGGTAGAAGGTTCATCTTTTGCAAATTCAGACAAACTTCCTACGATACGAGTTTTCATTTCATGTACCGCTTTGTTTGTAAAAGTTATAGCTAGGATATTTCTATAAGCATCATTTTTAGGAGCGGTAAGAATGATTTTGAGGTATTCTTTGACCAAAGCATAGGTTTTACCAGATCCTGCTGATGCGTCGTATATTGAAAATGAGTGTCTCCCCACCCCAGCTCTCCCCGAAGGAGAGAGAGACGGGACTTGATTTACTTTGTGCTTGAAACTATTGCTTTTTTCCATTTTAAAATTGTGCCTGAAAAGTATTTTTTTTTACCAAAAAAACTTTTTAATTTATGTAAATACTAGTCAATTTTATAACATTCATTGTTGATTACCTGATGTCCTAGCCCCGATTGAAGTGTAAATCCTTGTGGGGGCTGGCATTTATGCCCCCACAAGATTGAAACGAAAAGCGGGAAATAGCTCCTAAAAAATCAGAAACTATAAAATTGCGTATATAATGCTTAAAAGTAGTATTTTTGCAGTATGGAAACAAACAGACAGAAAAAAATAGGCGGAGTCATTCAAAAAGATTTGGTTGACATCTTGCAAGGTGAAGTGAGAAAAAATGGGGTTAGCAATTTAGTAATTTCAGTATCCAAAGTAGCAGTAACCTCTGACTTATCAGTGGCTACGGTATATTTAAGCATCTTTCCACAGGAGAAAGCGTTAGAAACATTGGCAGCAATAAAATCGAATACGTCGTTGATTAAGCATGATTTATCTCAAAGAGTACGCATGCAATTACGAAGAGTACCGAACTTAGTTTTCTTTGTAGATGACTCTTTAGACTATATCGAAAAGATTGATAATGCCTTGAAAAATAAGGACAATCCAATTGAAAATAGAGATTTACTAGACAAAAGAAGACAGTTCTAACTTTTGAATTTTCCGCTTTACATAGCCAAGCGCTACATTCGTAGTAATAGTAAAAACAGTGCCATCAATATCATCAATCGCATTGCGAGTATGGGGATTATTGTGGGTGCCATGGCCTTGTTTGTGGTTCTATCTGTATTCAGCGGATTAAAGGTTTTTAGTCTTTCGTTTTCAAACAACATTGATCCCGATTTAAAAATCAGTAGCACGCTTGGTAAATCATTCACAATAGATCCCAATCAAGAAGCACAACTTAAAAAAATTAAAGGGATTACTTCCTATTCTAAAATTATAGAAGAACGGGTTTTGTTTGTGTATGGAGACAAACAAGAAGTAACGTATTTAAAAGGCGTTGATGAAAATTTCACTAAAGTCAACCCAATCAAGAACATGATTTATAATGGGCAGTGGCTTGAATACAATACTGCTCAAGTGGTCATAGGTTACGGACTGGCTCAAAAACTTTCCATAGGTTTAGTCGATTTCAATACGAATCTTGAGGTTTTTGTACCTACTCCAGGTCGCGGTGGCATCAACTCTCCGGAGGATGCTTTTAACAAAACAGTTATTTACCCTATTGGTGTATATGCGATCAATGAAGATTTAGATTCAAAATATGTATTTGGTGATTTACGCATGGCGCAAGACTTATTAGAATACGACAGAAATCGAATTTCAGGAATTGAGATTAAAGAAAAACTAGGAACTGATGAAGGTCTTATCACCGATCAACTGAACAAAATATTCAAAAATAAAGTCACCGTAAAAAACAGAGCGCAACTTAATGAATCGCTTTACAAGATGTTAAATACGGAGAATATAGCAGTCTATTTAATTTTTACATTAGTCATTATTATTGCCCTGTTCAACTTGATTGGGGCGTTGATTATGATGATTCTCGATAAAAAAGGCAACTTGAAAACCTTATTTAATCTAGGCGTTGAAATCAGAAGTTTGCGCATGATTTTTTTACTTCAAGGGACTTTATTGAGTTTCTTTGGCGGATTGATTGGTTTGGCTCTTGGAATCATCGTTGTTTTACTACAACAGCATTTTGAATGGATTATGATTACCTCTACCCTAGCTTATCCTGTCGTGTTTTTAGCAGAAAATGTGATAATTGTAATGGGGACAATTATTGTCCTTGGTTTTATTGCTTCATTGATCGCAAGTAGCAGGGTTAGTGAAAAACTTTTAGAATAACACTATCTCATTAGAAATTATACCCTATCCTTGCTTGAATATCTATAGTTGTATTGTTATGATCACAAGAACAACCTTCAGCTTTACTAAAAATATTATACTGATATCCTACACCTCCTGAAAATTCATAATTAAAATGTTTAGCAAAAGCTCTTCTTATTCCGTACCTAGGAATAATGTAAACTGCCGAAACAATATCAAAATTTCCATTCTTTATTATTGGGGTTTTAGTCGAAACATAAGAAGTGGTTAAGCCAAGATAATTTGAGCTATTGTTATATGTTTTTTTGTTTAATTTTGATCTTCTATCCAGACTATAATACCATCTAGGTTCTAATGTAATATAAGGAGCCACTACAGTTGTAGTCTGATCTTTAATAGAAGAGTCGTTGAATTCTTTTGTTGATGTACCTAATAGAAAACCTATTTCACTAAGTAATGTGATTTTTCTATCTAGTTTAGCTTCGTATTGAAAACTAGTATTTATCCAACCCAATTGGACTCCAAACAATTCCTTTTCAACAGAGACTTCTTGTGCGGTTGCTAAAAACGATAATGAAACGAACCCTAGAAATAAACACCTTCTCATTTTATATCTTTTTTTCACGAAAGTAGTATTTAATTTAAGATTTCATAAAACTAACTAAGAAAAAATTAAACAACCTCATAATCTACATAGGCGTCTTCAATCTCATTCAAAACTGCAAATAATTCCTCAGGAGTATCAAGAGTTACCAATTTTTGTTTGTAGGTTTTAAACGAATGAATTCCTTTGAAATAATTAGTGTAATGCGGACGAGTTTCTACAATTCCTAAGCGTTGTCCTTTCCAGTCCATAGCCCATGTTAGGTGATTGCGTACCGCTTCTACCCTATCTGAAACAGTAGGTTTTGCTAGATGTTCACCAGTATTGAAGAAATGTTTGATTTCGTTGAAAATCCAAGGGTAACCAATGGCAGCGCGTCCAATCATAATCCCGTCAATACCATATTCATTTTTATAATGTAATGCTTTTTCAGGGGAATCAATATCTCCGTTTCCGAAAATAGGCATGGTGATGCGAGGATTGTTTTTTACCCTGGCGATGTGTGACCAGTCGGAATGACCTTTGTACATTTGAGCGCGAGTACGGGCATGAATACTCAATGCAGCTACGCCAATGTCTTGTAAACGTTCGGCTACTTCGTCAATATTAATCGAATTATCATCCCAACCTAAACGAGTTTTTACAGTTACAGGTAAATGTGTACTATCGATAACGGCTTGTGTTAATCGAATCATTAAATCAACATCTTTCAAAACTCCTGCTCCAGCACCTTTACAAACGACTTTTTTAACGGGACAACCAAAGTTGATATCAATTAAGTCTGGGTTTACAGTGGAAACAATTTTGGAAGACAAAGCCATTGCTTCTTCGTCTCCTCCAAAAATTTGGATTCCCACTGGACGTTCGTAATCGAAGATATCCAGTTTCATTCGGCTTTTTATCGCGTCACGAATTAAACCTTCGGAAGAAATAAATTCAGAGTACATCATATCAGCACCGTGCATTTTGCAAAGTCTACGGAATGGCGGATCACTTACATCCTCCATAGGCGCAAGTAGTAATGGGAAATCTGGTAATTCTATGTTGCCAATCTTGATCATCTTCTTGAATTTTGTGCAAAATTACAACTTTTAAGCGAAAGTCCATATAAATGAAAACATAAGGTAATTAAGACCTGTTTTTCAGTAGATTACAATTAATTCATACGTATAATAGAGTGAATTATAGTCTTAGTTATTAGAAAGCATATTAGTTTAGGAATTCAGCTCTTTGAAACTGTTGAATTTAAACTATATTTGCAAATTAATTACCACCCTTATAAATAAGGCAACGGTAGTTTTGCGTGAGGGATAGTAGTGAAAAGCCCACAGCAAAGTGTAGCGATAGCGGAACTTTGCGAGGACTTGTAGCGGATAGCCCGACCCTTGTGGTCACGCCCAAATAACATTGACACAAAGAAAAGAATGAAACACATAAGAAATTTTTGCATCATTGCGCATATTGACCACGGAAAGAGTACGCTGGCAGACCGATTATTAGGGGCAACCCAAACGGTTACGGCTCGTGAGGAAAAGGCGCAATTGCTAGACAACATGGATCTTGAACGTGAACGTGGGATTACGATTAAGAGTCATGCAATTCAGATGGAATACACGTACCAAGGCCAAGAATATGTCTTGAACTTGATTGATACTCCTGGACACGTGGATTTCTCTTATGAGGTTTCTCGTTCGATTGCAGCTTGTGAAGGAGCGCTTTTAATTGTAGATGCAGCTCAGAGCATTCAAGCACAAACGATTTCGAATTTGTATTTGGCTTTAGAAAACGACTTGGAAATTATTCCCGTTTTGAACAAAGTCGACTTACCAAGTGCAAACCCTGAGGAAGTGAGTGATGATATTATTGATTTATTAGGGTGTAAACTAGAGGATATTATTCATGCTTCGGGGAAAACAGGTTTGGGTGTGGAAAATATTTTGGCTGCCATTATTGAGAAAATCCCACCCCCAAAAGGAAATAAAGACGAACCATTACAGGCTTTGATATTTGACTCTCATTACAATCCATTTCGTGGAATTGAGGTTATTTTTAGAGTGGTAAATGGTGAAATCAAAAAAGGGCAAAAGATTAAATTCATGGCTACGGGCAATGAATATTTTGCTGACGAGATTGGTACCTTAAAATTAAACCAAGTTCCGAAACAGGTAATTTCATCTGGAGATGTTGGATACTTGATTTCAGGGATTAAGGAAGCCAAAGAAGTAAAAGTAGGAGATACACTTACCGATGCTAAAAATCCAACTACGAATATTATTACCGGTTTTGAAGATGTAAAACCAATGGTATTTGCTGGAATCTATCCAGTGGACACAGAGGATTATGAAGAACTGAGAAACTCGATGGAAAAACTACAGCTGAACGATGCTTCGCTAGTGTTTTTACCTGAAAGTTCGGCGGCATTAGGTTTTGGTTTTCGTTGTGGATTCTTAGGAATGTTGCACATGGAAATTATCCAAGAGCGTCTAGAACGTGAGTTTAACATGACGGTAATCACTACGGTTCCTAACGTTTCGTACCATGCTTTTACAAAGAAAGAGCCTGACACGATTTTGATTGTAAATAACCCATCAGATTTACCAGAGCCTTCTCGTTTAGACCATGTGGAAGAGCCTTTTATTAAAGCTACAATCATTACAAAAGCAGATTACGTAGGGAATGTAATGAGTTTATGCATCGAAAAGCGTGGTCAAATCACGAACCAAACCTATTTGACGACTGAACGTGTGGAATTGAATTTTGATATGCCATTAGCAGAAATCGTATTCGATTTTTACGATCGTTTGAAAACAGTTTCTAAAGGATATGCTTCGTTTGATTATACACCTATTGGAATGCGAACTTCTAACTTGGTGAAAGTAGACATCTTATTGAATGCCACTATTGTGGATGCTTTGTCTTCTTTGATGCACGTTGATAACGCCTATTCTATTGGTAAAAAGATGTGTGAGAAGTTGAAAGAATTGATTCCACGTCAGCAGTTTGATATTCCTGTTCAAGCAGCGATTGGTGTGAAAGTGATTTCGCGTGAAACCATCAAAGCTTTGCGTAAGGATGTTACTGCCAAATGTTATGGTGGGGATATTTCTCGTAAACGTAAATTATTGGAGAAACAAAAGAAAGGTAAAAAACGTATGAGATTGGTAGGGAATGTTGAGATTCCGCAAGAAGCGTTTATGGCGGTTTTGAAGTTGAATGATTAATCTTTTTCTAGAAAAAAGAAGAAAGAAACAAGAATATAGAGAAAACCTGATGATGAAAATTGTCAGGTTTTTTTGTTTATTTTTGGAAAGAGAAAAAATAAGTTATGATGGCAACCACGTCAGATTTTTATAGAAGATTAGAAATAGAAGACATTTTTGAAGATGAGACTTTCAATTTACTAGAAGAAACAATAAAAATAACCACCCTTTCAAACTCAATTACTTTTGAAAATTGCACTTTCATTTGCAATATCTTGGAGTTTAATAATATAAAAAATCCAGTATTAGGATTGCTTTTTACTGATTGTACTTTTTACTGCGAAGTAAATTTTTCTGAATGTTCATTCTACAAGCTAGCTTTTTTAAACACCAAACATATAAAGTCTTTACATCTTAACGGAAAATCTGAAAAAGATCCATTACTATTAAAAACTTTCGATTTTCAAAATAGTGTTACTTTCTCGGAGAGTCCAGAATTAACAACCGATTTCTGTTTTCAAAACACAAAAATTATAGATACATTTTCATTTATAAATATTAACCATATAAATGGGAGATTTTGCTTTTCATCAAATATAATGGGAGAAGAAT
>NZ_JBAWDL010000184.1:0-2997 GCF_049590715.1 Flavobacterium sp. | reverse complement strand
CAATGGAGGTTATGGTTTTCAAATGGCTTTTAATCAAGCAAATCAAAAAGGAAATTTAACGACCCCTAAAGCAATCAATTGGGAAAACGGTCAAACTTATATTATTTCGTTTTATTATAAAGCGATTTCCCCAACTACAAATACTACTTCCAATATTAAAATTTTTAAAAACGATGGAACTAAGTTAAGTCAGGTTAATTTCGGGTTAACAAGTACTTCTTGGGTAAAGTATACTACAGAATATGTTTCAACTGTTCAAGACGCAAACGGTTATGTACTATTTTCTATAAATTCGAATGCATCAGGAAGTAGTGAGTTTTATTTTGATGATTTTGTTATTGAAAAGAAACCTATTGCCAATCCGTTTTTCAATGATTTAAAAACTAAAGATGTTGTTTCGGATCAATCCATAAAATGGGAACAATTTGGGCCAGGAATGAGTGGTAATAGCACCTCATTATATACACATCCTACAGATTCTGACATCGTTTTTTCATGTCCTAATATGGGAAATAGTTATAGATCTACGGATAAAGGCCTTACTTTTGAGACGATCCTAAACGAAGATTTGGGGTCTTATATTTCTGGATTTCGTGGACCAGTCCAAATGTTTTCTTTGGATTTTTCACGTGCAACGCCTTCCTATGGTTTTTCAACAGGAGAACGCAAAGGAGATCTTTTTCAAAGTGTTGACAAAGGAAAAACTTGGGAAAGACAATTGTCTTCTCAATCTCTTATTGGAAGTTCTTATTTAGCTTGTGTAACGGTAGATCCTAAAAATGATAATATATGGTATCTTGGAGCAGGCCGTATGCGTGATTATGGAAGGCTTGAGTTTCCATTATCACAGCCTCATGGCATTCAAACGGATGCTAATAGTCAAGGTAAAATATGGAAAAGTACCGATAAAGGACAATCGTGGACTTTGATTAATTCAGGATTGGATGTTAAAGCGGAGGTCGAAACGATAAAAGTAGATCCTGTTAATTCTAATATTGTGTATGCAACAACAAATTATGGTTTTTATAAAAGTACGAATGGTGGTTCAACATGGGTATTGAAAATGAACGGAATGACTAATGATGTCATATGTTCATTTGATTTGCACCATAATAAATCTACAAATGTAGTTACCCTTTATGCTTTGAGCAATATTACTTGGAAAGCTAATGGAAATACAGTTGCTGATGACGCTGGTGGAATTTTTAAAAGCACAAATCAAGGAGAAACTTGGACAAATGTGAGTGGAAATTTAGCGGTTAATTTGGATTATTTTAAAAACAATGCCGGAATCAAAAAAAGCTATTATACCACAGTTGCTTATTATTTTGGATTGGCTACTAATGCGGAGGCAGAGGCAATGTTTCCTGTTATGCCTACAAGCCTTACGCAACGTTTTAATTTGATTACAGTAGATCCTAAAAATGCTAATAATATTTATTTGATTAATAATTATTCCAATGCATCAACTAATAATTTTAAACCAGGTCAAATATGGAGAACCAAAGATGGCGGGGCTAACTGGTTTGTTACTTTGAGAAATGGTAAAAACTGGAATAACGGAGTTGATAATTCTTATTGGAGTTTGAGGTCAAATCCTATGGGAACTAATGTGACTTTTAAATACAAAAGTGATTGGTTGAATAGAGATGATTATGAACAAAAAGGTTCTAACTTTGCGAGGTTTAGTGCAGATGGTTCCGTTTTATACACTCAAATGGCTAAAATAGGTTTTGTTTCGTACGATAACGGAGATAATTGGTTGGATATTGATGATACTGCTACAGGTTCAGCTGGTAGTTGGGTTGGTGCAGGAAATAGTAATCTACCTGGTCATGGTTTTTATCAAAGTGAATTATTGCCTAAGAAAGTGTTTTGTCCTTCGGGCGAAAATAGTTTGTGGATTACCAATCAAGAAACAAATACCGTACGTCCTTCAGCACAAAGCGCTACTGTGATGGATATAACTTCTGCGGAACACTCTGTAAGTTCTATAGTGGTTCATCCTACTGATCCTAATACTTGGTTCGCTACTTTCTTTAGACAAGATAAACGTGGACAAATATTAAAAACCACTAATGCGGGGGCTACTTGGACAAGTATTGGAACTCCAGTTCCTTTACCATGGCCTGAATCTACAGGAGGAGATCAATCGGTACATCAATTGAGTCTTTTAATTGATAAAAATAATCCTAATTATATGTATTTCTGTGTGCCTCGTTCTTCTATAAAATTAGAATGGGTAGGAGATAGCGTTACAGGATGGGGCGTACATAGATCAACAGATGGAGGAGTGACTTGGACAGAAATAAACACAGGATTACCCGCTTCATTAGATGTTGCAAGATTGGCAATCGATCCAAATAATACAGCTACTTTGTATGCTGCTGTTATTGATAATGGCGGTGGACTTTTCAAATCTACAGATAGAGGAGCAACTTGGGCTGAGGTGGCTTCTACGTTGCCTATTTCGGGTTCTTCAGGGGTTAATGATATTCATTTTGATAAAAATGGAAAAGCCTATATCACAACAGGTTTTAAAAATGAAGCAATTAATAATGGTGGTTTATGGGTAAGTGATGATAACATGCAAACTTGGACAAAGAAATTTGATTATCCATGGACAAACCGTGTGGAAGTAGCTAAATATGATACCAATACAATTTTAGTTTCAACATTGCCAAATACTCAAGTGAATTATAAAAATGCAGGAACCTATTTATCCAAAGATGCAGGAGAAACTTGGATTAAAATTAATAAAGGAAACGGACAGTCCGATAGGGTCAATGATATTGCCATTGATTATACTGTTCGAGGAAAATTTTATGCTTCTACTAGAGGAAGCGGTTGGTACACAGCAATTGATCCAAGTGCTTTGTCTACTTCTAAAGTGAGTTTTAAAACTAAAAATAGTAGCTATATATATCCTAATCCGGTTCAAAATGTATTTTCTATCTATGGATTATCTCAACAAGAAAGCAATTTGAGTATTTATTC
>NZ_JBAWDL010000183.1:0-11379 GCF_049590715.1 Flavobacterium sp. | reverse complement strand
TTATTTCTGAATCCTTACCTATGTATATAGGACCGCTAGAAGCGTTAAGAGTGACGAATTCCAATGTAGCACCTTCTTCAATAAATATATTTTCTGGCGCAATGACATTGACACTTTTAGGAATAGGTTGCGATTTTCTATCTTCTGTTAAGAATTCAAAATCAGCACGTATGGCAGCATCATTTTTTGAGAAAATGTCCCAAGGATTATTTATTGAAAGTATATCGTATTCAAATTCAATAACTTCATAATCATCAAAATCTATTTGTTCTTGATTTTCGCCATAATAAAAAGCAACTACTTCTTCTCCTTTAAAAATAGCTTGATTAACTCCTAAATCACTAATCAATTCCACCAGCTCAAAATTTGGTAAAAAGGAAGCATTAATCATCACGTTCTCCTCTAGTTCTACCATTGGATATTTATCAGACAAATATTCCTCGGTCAGTGTTGTGGTGGTAGATCCTAAATACATTTCCCACTTTTGACGAATAGTTACAATTCCGATTAAAATATCAGCCACGGGACGGGTAAAAGTAAAGGGCAATAGCGCATTTCTAGAAGGACCGTCAAAAAGGATATAGTTCATTTTATAGAGTTACAAAGTTATAAGGAACCAAAGTTACAAAGTTTTTAGTTTAATTATCTCCTGATTTCTGCATTAACTATAAATTGACATCAAAAAATTAGAATGAAAAAAGGCGACCAATAGATCTACTGTGGCCCATAAAAAAAGCCCCGCAAATTGCGAGGCTTCTTATATTATGAAAACAAATTAAATTATTTAATATGTTTAGCGTATTTAGTTTTAAATTTATCAATACGTCCAGCAGTATCGATAAGTTTGTTTTTACCTGTGTAAAAAGGGTGAGAAGTTCTAGAAATCTCCATTTTAACTACTGGATATTCAACACCTTCGTGAATGATTGTTTCTTTAGTATCTGCTGTTGATTTAGTGATAAAAACATCTTCGTTTGACATGTCTTTAAAAGCAACTAATCTGTAATTCTCTGGGTGTACACCTTTTTTCATCTTGTATTTTTTTTATTATTTGGCTATCCTTTGTTTTGAAGCTTTTCGTTTAACCGAAAAGGTATAAACAACGTATAACTTTTTATTTATTAATGTTTTATTTAAGAATGCAAAAGTACACTAATTTTTCGATAAACAAATCATTGATTGAATATTTTTTATTAAATCGTAAAATTACTTTTTTACTCCTTCATAAATGGGGAATTGTTATATTTGCAGATAAAAAAAAACTACAGCCTAATGATCAATGAAGTCATAAAAAAAAACGGAATTACTTATGGTATTATTACAGGAGTCATTTTATCACTCATAACGACCATAATGTATGCCGTTAATCTCGAATTATTCATTGCTTGGTGGACGACACTTTTAAGTTTTTCGATATTTATCATTATCCCGATGTTAGCATTGATAAAGACTAAGACAACATTAAAAAACATTTTTCCATTTAAAGATGCTTTTACCACTTATTTCATTTGTGCTTTGATTGGGCTGTTAATTTCAGTGGGATTCAAAATGATTTTGTTCAATATTATTGATCCATCGGTTAAAGATTCTTTATTAGAATTAACCGTTAATTATTTAAAAAGTACTTCTTCAAAATTTGGCGTTCCAGAAAACTCATTGAACGAAATGATTGAAAATCTAAAAAAGACAGATCCTTTTTCTATTGGAGAACAATTAAAAGGGGCTGTGGTAAGTCTTTTTTTCTGTTCCCTTTTAGGATTAATTATGGCGGCTTTCTTTAAATCAAAACCTACTTCACAAGATAACTAATGAATTTATCTATCCTTATTCCTTTATTAAACGAGGAAGAATCTCTGAAAGAATTATACACTTGGATCATTAAGGTGATGCAAGACAACCAATATACATACGAAGTCATTTTTTTAGATGATGGAAGTACAGATAGTTCTTGGCAACTCATCGAAGGTTTTTCTAACGAAAACCCTAATATCAAAGGGATTCGGTTTATGAAAAACTTTGGTAAATCTCAAGCACTTCATGCTGGTTTTGCAAAAGCTCAAGGCGATGTTATCATTACGATGGATGCGGACTTGCAAGACAGTCCAGACGAAATTCCAGGTTTGTACAATATGATTATCGAAGAAAATTTCGATTTGGTTTCAGGTTGGAAAAAGAAGCGTTATGACTCCGTTGTGGCTAAAAATATTCCTTCAAAATTATTTAACTGGGCAGCACGTAAAACGTCTGGTGTACAATTAAATGATTTTAATTGCGGACTAAAAGCATACAAAAATATCGTAGTCAAAAATGTAGAAGTATCGGGTGAAATGCATCGTTATATTCCTGTTTTGGCTAAAAACGCAGGTTTTGGAAAAATAGGTGAGAAAGTAGTCATTCACCAAGCGAGAAAATATGGTGAAACCAAATTTGGAATGGAGCGTTTTGTAAATGGTTTCTTAGACTTGATTACTATATGGTTTTTATCTAAATTTGGAAAAAGACCCATGCATTTATTTGGAGCCATTGGTTCTATTATGTTTATCATTGGATTTTTATCTGCGGGATATATTGGGGTTTCAAAGTTATATCATATGTACAATGACATGAGATACACCTTAGTAACCAACAATCCATGGTTTTATATCGCCTTAACGACCATGATATTAGGAACACAATTGTTTTTAGCAGGATTTCTAGGTGAAATTATTTTGAGAACCAAAAACAACGAAGAGCGTTATAAAGTAGCTACTATGGTTAATTTATAGCATGTCCTAGCCCCGATAGAAGCGGCATCCTTTTTATTTTTTTTTCAAAAATAAAAAGATATAGCGGATAGCGGGATATAGCTTCTAATAAAAAAATTAAACTAAAACTAAACACATATACTAAAAATGGAAATTAAAGAAAACATTTTAGAGTCTGTAAACGAATGGTTAACTCCGGTCTTTGACGCAGAAACTCAAGAATCTGTAAAAGGATTAATTGCTGGATCTCCAAAAGAATTAGAAGAGAGTTTTTATAAAAATTTGGAATTTGGAACAGGTGGAATGCGCGGTATTATGGGCGTAGGAAACAATCGCATCAACAAATATACGCTTGGAAAAAGCACACAAGGTCTTTCAGATTATTTAAAAAAGGTTTTTCCAAACCAACCTATCAAAGCAACTATTGCGTATGACTGTCGCCATAATAGTGATACGCTTGCAAAAGTTGTTGCTGATGTATTTTCGGCAAACGGGATCGAAGTATATTTATTCTCTTCGTTACGTCCTACTCCTGAGTTGTCATTTGCAGTAAAACATTTGGGTTGCCAATGTGGAATTGTATTGACAGCATCACACAATCCGCCTGAATATAACGGTTATAAAGTGTATTGGGAAGACGGTGGACAAATTGTTCCTCCAGAAGATGGTGCGATTATCAATATGATTGAAAACTTGAATTACGACCAAATTAAATTTGAAGCGAACGAAAGTTTGATTCATTATATAGATACTGAAGTTGACAAAGCTTTTATTGACTCCACAGTTGCAAATGCCAGTTTTAATACTCCAGCTGCAGCCAAAGATGATTTGAACATTGTATTTACTTCACTACACGGCACTTCGATTACAGTAGTACCACAAACATTAGCACAAGCAGGTTACAAAAACGTACATATTGTTGCGGAGCAAGAAAAACCAGACGGAAATTTCCCTACAGTTAAATCTCCAAACCCTGAAGAGCCAGAGGCTTTAGCAATGGCAATTGAATTAGCGAACAAAACCAATGCAGATATTGTGATTGGAACTGATCCTGATTGCGACCGTTTAGGAGTTGCTGTACGTAACAATGATGGCGAAATGGCGTTATTGAACGGAAATCAATCGATGATTTTAATGACTGCGTTTTTACTAGAAAAATGGAAAAACGAAGGAAAAATCAACGGGAAACAATTCATTGGTTCAACAATTGTTTCGACTCCAATGATTATGGAACTGGCAACTGCTTATGATGTAGAATACAAAAGCGGTTTGACAGGTTTTAAATGGATTGCTAAAATGATTAAAGATTTCCCAGAACAAGAATTCATTGGTGGTGGTGAGGAAAGTTTTGGATACATGGTAGGTGATGCTGTTCGTGATAAAGATGCTGTTGCGGCAACTTTATTGATTTGCGAAGTAGCAGCACAGGCTAAGGCCAAAGGAAGCTCAGTTTACAACGAGTTATTACAACACTATGTAGACTTTGGTTTCTATAAAGAGCATTTGATTTCGATTACCAAAAAAGGAATGGAAGGATTAGCTGAAATTAATCAAATGATGGTTGATTTACGCGAAAATCCATTGAAAGAAATCAACGGACAACGTGTAGTAATGGTCGAAGACTATAAAGCATCTACTGCTAAAAACCTTTTGTCAGGTGAAGAAGAAGTATTGACGATGCCTAAAGCAGATGTTTTGATTTACTATACTGAAGACGGTTCTAAAATTTGTGCTAGACCAAGTGGAACAGAGCCAAAAATAAAATTCTACATTAGTGTAAATACAGAATTAGACACAGTTGAAAATTTCACTAAAGTAGAAGCTGAATTGAACGAAAAAATTAAAAATATCATTGCAGGAATGCAGTTGAACTAATTTTAAAATTCGTTATCTTATAATATATCAAAACCCGACTGTTTTTAAATTCAGTCGGGTTTTATTTCTAAAAATACCCGCATCAAATGACTCATTTCAAACAAATATTCTCTTTTATAGTTCCTTATAAAAAATACGCTTATTTGAATATTTTCTTTAATATTTTATACGCCCTTTTTAGTACCCTTTCTTTTATGTCTTTAATTCCGATGATGCAGGTTTTATTTGATCAAACTAAAAGAAACACAACTGAACCCGTTTACACTACAATTTGGGAGTTTAAGAACTATACGGAAAATTATTTGAGTTATTTTATTACTAGTACCACTGAAACTTTTGGTGTAGCACACACTTTGAGTATTATGGTAGCTGTAATTATTGTCATCTTCTTACTAAAAAATTTAAGTGATTATTTGGCAATGTTTTTTATTACCTTTTTACGAAATGGTATTTTGCGTGACATGCGTAATGCGATGTATAAAAAAACAATTGATTTGCCTCTAGCCTTTTTCTCTGAAAAAAGAAAAGGTGATGTCATTTCCCGTATTTCAGCTGATGTGAATGAAGTGCAAACCTCCTTCTTGTCAGTACTTGAATTGATTGTCAAAGAACCCTTAACGATTGTTTTTACCATTATTGCTATGTTGAGCATCAGCGTGAAACTGACTTTATTTGTATTTGTTTTTATTCCTATTTCAGGCTACATTATCTCAGTTATTGGAAAACAATTAAAGAAAAAATCAACGAAAGCTCAACAAGAACAAGGGATTTTTCTCTCAACCATCGAAGAAACCTTAGGCGGACTAAAAGTTGTAAAAGGTTACAATTCCGAAAACTATTTTAATCGTATTTTTCAAGAATCAACACAACGTTTTTTTACTTTATCTAATAGTATTAGCAACCGTCAAAACCTAGCTTCCCCTACAAGTGAATTCATGGGAATTATGGTTATCGCTATTTTGTTGTGGTACGGCGGACATATGGTATTGATTGAAAAGACTTTGAACGGAGCTTCATTCATCGCTTATATGGGATTAGCGTACAACATTCTAACGCCAGCTAAGTCCATCTCTAAAGCGACGTACAACGTCAAAAAAGGAAATGCAGCAGCTGAACGTGTTCTTGAAATTCTTGAACAGGACAATCCAATTACTTCCAAAGAAAATGCAATTACCAAAACATCCTTTGATAGTCAAATTTCTATTAAAAACATCAACTTTAAGTACCAAGACGAAAATGTCCTTTCAGATTTTTCATTAGAGGTTAAAAAAGGACAAACCATTGCCTTAGTAGGACAATCAGGAAGTGGGAAAAGCACCATTGCTAATTTACTAACGCGTTTTTACGATGTAAATGAAGGCAATATAAATATTGACGGCATCAATATCAAAGACCTAAACATTCAGTCTTTACGCGGCTTGATGGGACTGGTTACACAAGATAGTATTCTATTCAATGACACAATTAGAGCAAATATTGCTTTAGGAAAACTAGACGCAACTGATGAAGAGATTATTGAAGCTTTAAAAATTGCTAATGCTTATGAATTTGTAAAAGAATTGCCTTTTGGAATCCATACAAATATTGGCGATAGTGGAAATAAATTATCTGGCGGACAAAAACAGCGTCTTTCGATTGCTCGTGCCGTTTTGAAAAACCCTCCGATTATGATTTTAGATGAAGCAACTTCGGCTTTGGATACTGAAAGCGAGAAATTTGTTCAAGTAGCTCTTGAAAATATGATGCAAAATAGAACTTCAATCGTCATTGCACACCGTTTATCAACCATACAAAAAGCCGATAAAATTATCGTAATGCAAAAAGGAAAAATTGTTGAACAAGGGAGTCATGATGCACTCATCACTCTTAATGGGACTTATAACAAATTGGTAACAATGCAATCTTTTGAATAGTGGATTAAGTTGACTAAATTTGATTGAGGTTTTAATCCCAAACTTTACCTTAAAGAAATGTACATCAACAATCCCAATATAAAATTACCTGCTGAACCTGACACTATTGTTTGGAAATATTTGGACTTATCTAAATTTTTAGATTTATTAATGTCGCGAAAATTATTCATGTCACGTTCTGATAAATTTGAGGATCAATACGAGGGTACTTTTAGCGAACCTACATATGATGAAATTAAAAGATTATCTACAGACAATCCCGACTTCCTCCAATATTATAAAACGCATCGAGAAAAAGTAGCTATTAGTAGTTGGCACATTAATGAATATGAATCTTTTGCGATGTGGCAAATTTTTACTCAAAATAGTGAAGGACTAGCCATTCAGTCCACCGTAGGACGCTTACAAAAGGCGCTTCAGCCGGAATCGAATTACAAACAATATATAGGGGAAGTTAATTATATTGATTACAAGAAAGAATACATCCCATTTGACGATATGTTTTTTCCTTTTTTATTCAAACGAAAAAGTTTTCAATACGAAAGAGAAGTTCGTATTATTACTGACGTCACTCAAAACGACATTATACTAAATGACGGATTAAAAATCAATGTCGCTATTGAAGAATTGATTGAAAAAATCTACATCCACCCCAAATCCGAAAACTGGTATAAAAACCTCGTTATTGAATTACTACAACAACTAGGATTTGATTTTACAATTGAAAAATCAGATTTAAAGAGTGATATTTTGATTTAAATAGGCTCGTAGCTATCTGTCCCGTCCTAAAATAGCGACACACGAAATTATGCTAGTTTGGATAATGATTTAGATGTAATTCTAGATTTGTTTTGAAAAAACATTTTGTTTTGCCAATTTTTGTGGGCACAGGTGAATACCTGCGCTAACAATTGCGGTTATGAATATAAGTTTGCGCGATCGGATTCTAGATTTGTTTTGAAAAACATTTTGTTTTGTCAATCTTTGTAGGTATAGGTTAATACCTGCCTAACAATTGTGATTACGAAATACAAGTTTGTGCGATCGGAGTTTGCTTAATCTGTTTCAAACAATCTATGGTATCTTTCTTCTAGTAGTGTTTTGTATTTTTCTTTGAAATCATCAGAGAGGAATGAATTATCAATCCATTGTTGGGCGATGGGTTTGTTTTTTTGAAAACGGTTTGCGATTCCTTTTAGTTGCTTTTCGTTTAAGCCAAGGCTGATACCTAGTCTTTTAAAATGTTCCCATTTCAATTTTTTATTTTTCCCTTCTAATGTTAGTGCTAGTTCTTCGGTGTCATCTGGGTTTACTATGGCTACGTTTAATAAATCATAGGCTGGTGCCAATGTCCAAGTATCTGCCGAATGAATCATCGAAAAGTTTTTCAAATGCATATCATTGTTGCCTGTTAGGAAACTGAAGATACCCAGTTCTAGAAAGTATACTTTATCGAGTAGGGTGTTGTCTGAATACTCGTCCAGAGCTTTGCCTATTTTCTCCATGGAGCTTTTGTATTTGTCAAAAGCTTCTGTGATTTGGAACATGTCGAGCATGTGAATTTTTTTTCCAGTTTCTGTTCTGTCGATTCGTTTGGTGATATAGGACAGTTCCCCTGACTGCAGTCGGATTAAGCTGGATTGGACGGTATTAATTCCAAAAGCTTCTGCTATTCGCATGGTGAGGTGTTCGTTTTCGGGCATTTCGAGAAATTGTTCGGATGGTGGTTTGAAAATGTAATTCCCACCCAAAGCACCAACTACCGTAAGCCTCCCCTTGGTTCCGTCCTGTATCGTATTGTTTACAATGGATAAGGATAATTTGGGTTGTACTCCAGGAACAGCGACACTTCGTTCTACTACATTTTTGGCCAATTCAACCATTTGCTTTAGTGAATGCTCGAATACTGGCGGTTGCTTGGAACCGAAAAAAGCGAAGCTGCATTGCTCATGAAAATCACCAACGGTGGTATCGTCTAATGATTGGTAACAAAATAAACATTTCTTAGGCATCTTCATTAGGTATTGGTTGAACACTTACTGCACCGATACAATTTTGGCAACAAGCCAAAAGGAGGCCCATGCGGTCGTTTGGATTAATTTTCCAGTTTTTAGAAGCGATATCCAGTAACCATCCTTCAGGAATCAATCCTTCAAAAAACGGGAATAATCGTTTGTCAGTGTATGTTTTGGAACGTACTGGCATCGTCAAACTGATACTTTCTTTAGGATGGGCTGTAATGAAATTGTCATCGTATTGAAAGTGGTATTCCCCTTCATCCGTTTCTGTGAGTGTCCCCGCTAGGAAGTCTTTATAGTAAATGGTTGCTTTTCTCATTTATTCTCCTCTTCATTTTTGGATAGTTCCCTTGCATTGACTGGCGCTAATGTATGTCCAAACATTTTCAGTACTTGGTTTACTTTTTCTAGATTTAGGTTTTCTTTTCCCTGTTCTATTTTTCGAATCACGGTAAGTGCCACTCCAGCACGTTCCGCAAAAGCTTCTTGGGTGAGTTTTACTTCGTTTCTTTTCTCTTTTACGAAATTAGCTAGTGTAATCATAATTATATGCTTATGCAACGATTTTAAACAAATATAGTGAATTATATGTTAAAGCATATAAAAATGTTGTTAAATTAAATTTTATATGTAAAAGCATATAGCTTTGTTGTGCGTTTTATTTTGAATACCAGTTGATATATTATGCTGTTTAAGCCATTTATGTTCAATTGCGCCATATTGTAAGGGTGTGCTTTTTTATGAATATAAATCACCAAATCGCGCAGGTTTGTCTTCGGTAGTTAGCGGAGGTATTCACCTGTGCCCGTAACGGTAAGCAAACATTTTAAGTGAAAAAAGTTGTAGTTGTAAAAAGCTACAACTTTTTTGTTTATTTTTATTTCTGTCTTGAAATAGCGGCACACGAAATTATGCTAGTTTGGATATTGATTTAGATGTAATTCTATTAGATTTGTTTTGAAATAACATTTTGTTATACCAATCTTTGTGGGCACAGGTGAATACCTTCGCTAACAATTGCGGTTATGAAATACAAGTTTGCGCGATCGGGTAAATTTTAGGGCTTGTAAAATCAAAGATAATTTTACATTTTTTAGTATTTAGATCGTAATTTATCATCTGTAGAACATTGTTTGATGCTCTTAACTTTCAAACTTTTTATTAATTTTTATTGGTCCCAAAAATAGTTAAAACTATGTACTTTAGTACATTTCGCTTTTAGCTTCTAAAAATGTACATTTGAGATATGGATTTTCAAAGAGCAAATGGACATACAGTATCAAGATTAACGGTTCATATAGTTTGAGCTACAAAATATAGATATGCAGTTTTGCAAGGAGATATAAAAATGCGTTGTAGAACTATTTTGATACAAATATGTGAAGCTGAAGGAGTTCAGATATTAAAAGGAGTTGTATCTAAAGATCATGTTCATATGCACATTGAATATCGACCGTCTCAAGATGTTAGCACTTTGGTTAAATTAATGAAAGGTCGTTCTTCAAGAAATCTCCAGATTGAATTTCCAGAGCTTAAAAAAAGATATTGGGGACGTCATTTTTGAGCAATAGGTTTTGGGTGTTGGAGTACAGGTAATATTACAGATGAAATGGTAAATCAATATTTGGAACATCATCGAAATCCGAATGAAAGTAATAATGATAACTTCATAATTGAAGACTAGCAACATGCAGACTTTAAGTCTGACAACCAAATCTATAGACTTTAAGTCCATAGTGGTTTAGTTCTAAAAAGACTATATCACAAGATGTTCAGCTAGTGAACTACTTCTTGAACAGGTTGTTGAACAGGTTGTTGAACAGGTTCGGAAGCCTTGTAAATGCTAGCCAAGAGATAAAAATCGGTTACCCTAATTTCGGATAGTTTAGGGTAACCGATTTTATCCTTTTAGGTTCACGTATTAATGAATAATTTGAAGGTGTTGTAAACGAAAAAACCCTTTAAATCATACGATTTAAAGGGTTTTAATTCAATTTGTATTTCTACTGGCGGAGAAAGAGGTTCTTCTCTAAATCGCTTCAAGCCAATGTTTTCAATGCTTAACAAAGCTATGTTTTTCAGGGTACCAACGAGGGTACTAAAACTTTCTTTAATGTTTTGCTTTACAAAGATATAGAAGTTAATGTGATTTTTTAATTATTAAGATAGTATTATAATTATCATGAATAGAAAAATTTATTTACGATAAATTATAATATTCCTACGAATACTAATTTACCCGATGTGATTCTCCTAAAAATTTCTACATTTATCAAATGATTAGAACCATTATAATTGACGATGAATACAATGCTAGAGAGTTTTTAGAAAAGCTCTTAACTCGATATTTTCCTGATAAATTTTTAATTCTCGATAAATGCGAAAGCGTAGATGAAGCAATTGAATCGATAGAAAAATTTAATCCAGAATTAGTTTTTCTAGATGTTCAAATGCCAAACAAAAATGGTTTTCAACTTTTTAAAGAATTGAATAAAGTAAATTTTGAAGTTATTTTCACTACAGCACATTCAGAATTTGCCATTGATGCTATAAAATGTAGTGCATTGGATTATTTGTTAAAACCAATCAATTATATAGATGTATTGGAAACCATTAAAAAATATGATAACAAACAAAACAAGGCTTCTCAAGAAGATAAACTAAGGTTGCTTTTAGAGAATATTGATACGGTAAGCTCCGAGTTTAACAGGATAGCATTACCAACGGAAAACGGATTTGAGTTGCTTAAGACAAACTCCATTCTTTATTGTGAAGCAGATAGTAATTATTGTAAAATTATCTGCTTAGACGGTAGAAATATTGTCTTGT
>NZ_JBAWDL010000182.1:0-2119 GCF_049590715.1 Flavobacterium sp. | reverse complement strand
GTTATACGCTCTGCACGCATTTTAATTTGTTTTTGACTCTCTTCTCCCGAAACATACAATGTTTTATAGGGTAGTTTTAAAGATATTTGAAGTAGGAGTGTACTTTTTCCAATTCCAGGTTCCCCTCCCAAGAGTGTCAGCGACCCAGGTACGAGGCCACCACCTAATACGCGATTCAATTCGGCATCTGTAGTGTTCATTCGTACTTCTTGAGTAGAATCAATTTCATTAACCTTCAAAGGTTTTGAAGCTCTACTTACAGGTGCAGACTCGGTTTTCCAAGCTACTTTTTCTTGTTTTTGAATGATTTCTTCTGCTATAGTATTCCACTCTTTGCAGGAGTTACACTGACCTTGCCATTTGGCATATTGTGCTCCGCAATTTTGACAAAAAAAAGTAGTTTTAACTTTAGACATAGCTTCGATTTAAATCCATATTTAGAGTCCAAAAATAGTTTAAAATTATACCATATCATATGGTAGGAATTGCTTTTACTATTTTTTAACCTTTTCTGAATTTGTATAATTCAATTTGTAGCTAGTGGGGAGAATAGGCTAGGGAGTTTTTATGTTGAATTACCTTCAATTTAGGACTGATAGAGAAGTACTGAGTGGTATAATTTAATTAGCCAGTTTCATTGTGTTACAAGAATAAAAAACAAAAGGAGCCTTGCTAAGCTAGCAGACTCCTTACAGTTGAAAACGTTTTTTTAATAATTTAGGTTAACGAATTGTCTTTTTCATTTGGAAAAATAATCCATGGTTTGAAAGTTTTGGCTTCTTCAAATTCCAAAGTGGCATAGGATATAATAATAATAATATCGTCTTTTTGCACCTTGCGAGCTGCTGGACCATTTAAAGTTATTTCGCCCGAATTTCTTTCTCCTTTGATGGCATAAGTTTCAAAACGCTCTCCGTTATTAATGTTTACGATGGCTACTTTTTCTCCTTCAATAATATTCGAAGCTTCCAGTAGCGTTTCATCAATAGTAATGCTGCCAATATAGTTTAAATCAGCGCCAGTTACCTTTACTCGATGAATTTTTGATTTTAGTACTTGAATTTGCATGGCACAAAAGTAAATTATTTTAGTGATATGGTATCAATCAATCGGATATTATTAACAAAAACAGCGATAAATGCGCGATAATTTTTGTCTTCTAATTTTTCGTCACAGGTTAAAAGTGTTTCTTCGTCGGCGATTGTAAAGTATTCTAATTCAAAACCACTAGTATTTGCAAAAACTGATTCTACCCAGTCATGAACCTCTGTTGCTGTTTTATTGTAGAATAGATCTTTTGCTTGCAAAATAGTTTTATAGATTGCACTCGCTTCTTCCCGTTCCTGCTTCGTAAGTCGTTCATTTCTTGAACTCATGGCAAGTCCATTTTTTTCTCGATAGATAGGGCAACCATTAATGGTAACAGGTAACTTATTTTTCTGAGTCATTTTCTTAACGATTTGTAATTGCTGAAAATCTTTTTCTCCAAAATAAGCGTTATCAGGTGTTACGATTTCAAATAATCGCTTAACGATTGTTCCTACGCCATCAAAATGACCAGGTCTGAATTTTCCTTCCATTTGATTTTCTAAGCCATCAAAATCAAAAGTTTGTGAAACTACATTTCCTTCGTAAATGTCTTCGACAGAAGGAGCGTATATTACAATATCTCTATTTAAACCATTTATTTTTTCTGTGTCTTCATCAAGAGTTCTTGGGTACTTTGATAAATCATCCAGATTGTTGAATTGTGTGGGGTTGACAAAGATACTCACCACTGTGATTTGATTTTCTTGTAAGGATTGTTGCATCAAAGAAAGGTGGCCTTTGTGCAGCGCACCCATAGTTGGTACAAACCCTATAGTAGTATTTTGTGTTTTGAAAGACTTCAAAAAAGTCATCAAAGCTGCTTTTCCGTAGAAAATAGGCATGGCTGTTTTATTAAAATTAACTGCAAACATAATATTTTAGTTAATAACTGCGTAAAATTTCGTAATTTTGCATGGTTTTTATTGCCAATAAATAAAGCAAATTACAATATGAAAGACAAGAGGATATTATATGTATCATCTGAAGTGGTGCCTTATCTTGCTGAAAATGAAGTTTCTTTGATGTCTTA
>NZ_JBAWDL010000181.1:0-1718 GCF_049590715.1 Flavobacterium sp. | reverse complement strand
CCGAAATTGTACAATTATATGTATCACCAGTAGATACTACTTCAACAATGAAACCAATTCAGCTAAAAGGATTTGAAAGAGTTGCATTGAAATCAGGTGAATCAAAAACACTCGTTTTTAAAATTTCCCCGCAACAACTAGTGCAATATGAAAATGGATTATTGAAGCTGGAAAATATGAATTTAAAATTGGTGCTTCTTGTACAGACATTCGTCAAAAAGGAGTTGTTGATATCAAAGGAGATGATCTGGTTTTAGAGCAGGGTAGAGAAGTGTTTTTTACAGAAAATGATATTAAATAAAGAAATTTGTGTTCTATTATGCAATATTTTTGTGCTTTATACATAGTAGGACAGACTAAACAGTACTTGTCTAGTTATTGTCTATATGATAAAGAGTATCAATTTATATTCAGAACCTATATTTGTGTCGCCAAGTTGTCGCTCGCGTGAGGGATTATAGTGGAGCTCTTTTTTTATCCCGTTTTTTTTAAGGGATAAAAAAAAGCGGGAACGGAAAGCCCGACCCGTAGTTTTTACGGAGGGGCACGCCCAAATTAAAAATACTATTATAAAAAACACAAAAAATTAAATTGAAATGAAACGTACTAACAGATTGACCCTTGTTATGATTGTTTTTTTGATGGCTTTTATGCCAATGAAAATTACAGCTCAAAAATCAAATCAAAAAACAAATATTATTTTCCTATTTGCAGATGATGCGGGATATAATGATTTTGGTTTCCAAGGAAGTAAATATTTTAAAACACCCAATCTAGACAAACTAGCTTCTGAGGGAATGATTTTTAAGGAAGCCTATACCACCGATTCTGTTTGTGGACCTTCGAGAGCGGGATTGCTTACGGGAATGTATCAACAACGCTACGGAATTGAGGAGAACAACGTTCCAGGTTATATGAGTGAATCCTCCCGATTGAATGATGACGAAATGGGATTGCCATTAAATATAAAAACCATAGCCGATTATTTACATCCATTAGGATATAAGTCTATTGTTCTTGGAAAATGGCACTTAGGAAATGCTGATCGTTACCATCCTTTGAAGAGAGGTTTTGATGAGTTTTACGGTTTTAGAGGAGGGGCAAGAAGTTTTTGGCCTTTGACTCAAACAGAAGCTGCAAACAGACCCGAAGACAGATTAGAAAGAGGTTTTGGAAATTATGCGGAACCAACCAAATATATCACAGATGATTTTGCTGATAAAGCCTGTGATTTTATGGAGGAAAACAAAAAGAATCCATTTTTTATGTATGTGTCATTCAATGCGGTGCATAGCCCATTACACACTACTGATGAAGACATGGCTAAGATAAAAGGTTTGACTGGTAAACGCCAACAGTTAGCAGCGATGACCTTAGCACTTGACCGTGCTTGCGGACAAATTTTAGACAAACTAAAAAAATTAGGCTTAGAAAAAAATACCTTAATTGTTTTTTCTAACGATAACGGTGGACCTGATGGAACAGAAACGTCTAACTATCCTTTAAGTGGATGTAAATCTAATTTTCTTGAAGGAGGAATTAGAGTTCCTTTTATTATGAAATTGCCTTCAGTAATTAAACCTGGAAGTACTTATGATAAATCTATCAGTATGCTTGATATGGTGCCAACTTTTATCAATTTAGCGGGTGGAAACGCTTCTACAATTAAAGTGTTAGATGGTGTTGATTTGATGCCTTTTGTAACCAATAAAAATACA
>NZ_JBAWDL010000180.1:0-6647 GCF_049590715.1 Flavobacterium sp. | reverse complement strand
CGTATATTCTGCCTGAATTCGATATCTAAACCTCAAATAAAAAGATGTCCCTCCTTCTAATTGAATTTTACTCGCATTTTGAATCCACCTCTCT
Source organism: Flavobacterium sp. (assembly GCF_049590715.1). Classification (GTDB taxonomy): domain Bacteria; phylum Bacteroidota; class Bacteroidia; order Flavobacteriales; family Flavobacteriaceae; genus Flavobacterium. The sequence continues at coordinate 6,553 of NZ_JBAWDL010000180.1, read as the reverse complement.
TCTAACTGATACCGATGACTCAAATTAACCTTGCCCAAACGTTGTTTGACTGTAACATCTTGTTGTCCTCTATATTCTTCAACATGAAATGGTTTAATAACTTCTGGTTCTTGAGTGGCTACTTGTAAATAAGCCCCACCAATTCCCCATTCTATTTTATCATTCCATTTCTGCCTTAGTTGAATTCTCCCCAGAAATAAATTTTGTTCAACAGGTTTAGTAAATATTCTATTATCTAAATCCGTTTGAATTGACCATTTATCGTTTAGTTCCAACTGGTTGTTATACCGTGTCCAAAGCAAACTTTGATGATCAACATTTTTTTCTGTTTGTGCTTTCGCAAAAAAACCACATAGGAATACAAAAACAAGTATTCTAGAAATTTTCATTCTAAAAGTACCCTTGTTGTTTTCTTTTCTCCATGGCTGCTTCTGAACGTTTATCATCAATTCTGGCTCCTCTTTCAGAAATTGTTGATGCTCTAATTTCGCCTACTACTTCAGATATTGTTGCTGCATATGAATCAACAGCTGCGGTACAACTCATATCACCTACTGTTCTAAAACGAACTACTCTTTCTTCAATTACCTCGTCTTCATCTTGAAAAACATAAGGAGAATGAGACCAAATCATTCCGTCTCTAATAAACACTTTACGTGTATGAGAAAAATAGATTGATGGAATTTCGATTTGTTCTTGTTCAATATAACTCCAAACATCTAATTCAGTCCAGTTTGAAATAGGGAACACACGTACATTTTGACCATTTTCAATTTTACCATTCAACAAATCGAATAATTCAGGACGTTGGTTTTTTTCATCCCATTGACCAAAATCATCACGAACAGAAAAAATACGTTCTTTTGCTCTTGCTTTTTCTTCGTCACGACGCGCTCCACCAATACAAGCATCAAATTTGAATTCGTCAATAGCGTCTAAAAGTGTAGTCGTTTGCAAACTATTTCTACTTGAATATCTACCCGTTTCTTCAACTACTTTTCCTTCGTCAATAGCATCTTGTACATTACGAACGATTAATTCTAAACCTAATTCTTTTACTAATCTATCTCTAAATTCGATAGTTTCAGGAAAATTATGTCCTGTATCCACGTGTAACAATGGAAAAGGAATTTTAGCCGGAAAGAACGCTTTTTGTGCCAATCTCACTAAAGTAATTGAATCTTTTCCACCTGAAAAAAGCAACACAGGCTTATCGAATTGAGAAATAACTTCTCTAAATATGTAAATCGCTTCGCTTTCTAAAGCATTTGTTTTTAATACTGAACTCATTTTTTAAGTTTAAAAAAGTTTAAAGTTTAAAGTTTAAAGTTGTTACACCTTTGACTCAATATCTTAAACCGTTATTATTTTATTCTACTATCTTTTTTCTTTCTTCTTGTCTCTTTCTTCTTGCCTCTAACTTTTGTGTAACCCACATTCTTTATGGCTTTGTTCCCAATACCATCTTCCTGCTCTAATGTCTTCTCCTTCTGCAATTGCTCTGGTACACGGTGCACAACCTATACTTACAAATCCTTTTTTGTGTAAGCTATTTTGTGGCACATTATTATCATTAATGTATTTTTGAACTTCTTCTAATGACCATTTTAACAACGGATTGAATTTGATGATTTGAAAATGAGCATCATATTCAAACAAATGCAAATCGCTTCTGTTTTCAGATTGTTCTGCTCTTAGACCTGTAATCCAAACGTCATTTCCTGCTAGTGCTTTTCTTAACGGCACTACTTTGCGAATAAAACAACATTCTTTTCTATTCTCTACTGACTCAAAGAAACTATTCGGTCCTTTTTTCTCTAGCAATTCTTCAACCGCTTTGGCTTCTGGAAAATATACTTTAATAGGTGTACTATATTTCTTTTGTGTTCTATGAAAAACATCATAGGTTTCTTGAAACAAACGACCCGTATCCAAAGTAAATATCGTTATTGCAGCACCGCTTTTTTCAATTAGATCAGTAATAACCTGATCTTCTTGCCCAAAAGAAGTTGAAAAAACTACTTTATCCTTGTATTCATCTGCCAAAAAAGAAAAAGTCTCTTCAATGGAAAAGTCTTTTGTTTTTTCTAATAATGATTGAACTATAGCTGTACTCATTGTTTTTATTTTTTATAAAATCTATTACCCTATCGGTCTAGTAGATTACTGCGCAAAATTACTACTTATTTTTAGATAACAAAACATAATACCATATTTTTTACATTTCTCTCTAACAGCAATTTAAACACTATCCCTAAAAAAATAAATTATTGCTTGGAGACAGAACATAAATTTATCATTAAATTCAAATTAGAAAGCTAATTTTCGGCAAAGATAACTTTGTTTTCTCAAATAATATAAATATTATCCTTACTAACTTAAATTGACAAAAAACAATTAAGACAACACTTATTTAAAAAATAACAAATACCCCATAATTTTAAAAAATTATAATAAATAAATTTACATCTCATAAAAATAACATTAAACAAAATCAACTTTAAACACTGAATAAGAATACAATTGACTAAATAAAATTTAATATTATACATTTAACCCAAACATTAGCCTACCATGTCTATAGGATAATTATAAAATAGTTATTAGTTTTGTCAAAAATAATTTTAATATACATCAGATGGATTTTCAATTAGGACTTGTAGTCGCAGGATTAGTTGTTGGTTTTGTAGTAGGATTAACAGGTGTAGGAGGAGGCTCATTGATGACCCCTATTTTATTATGGTTTGGTATCCCTCCTACAACTGCTGTTGGCACCGATTTATTATATGCCGCTTATACTAAAATGGCTGGCATTTTTGTACATCATAAAAAAAAGAATATCAATTGGAAAATAACAGGATGGTTATCTTTAGGAAGTATTCCAGCTGCCTTATTTACTTTATGGATTTTATCCACCATCAAAACTGATATTGCAGTAATTAATGCTACTATAAAATATAGTTTGGGTTGGGCATTATTATTTACCTCCATAGCTGTTTTATTCAAAAATAAAATAATGGTTTTTTCACAAAAACATTCTGGCGATAAATTCCACAAAGAAAGTAGAATGCAAAATGTACTAACAATTGCTATTGGTGTCATGCTAGGAGCTACAGTAACTTTGACATCTATTGGAGCAGGAGCGCTTGGAACAGTTACATTATTTTTCCTTTACCCTCTTTTACCAACTCCAAAATTAGTGGGTACTGAGATTGCCCATGCTGTCCCATTAACACTTGTTGCAGGATTAGGACATGCCACTATGGGAAATATTGATTATTTATTATTAGTTCAGTTATTAATGGGTTCCTTGCCTGGTATTTTCATTGGAAGTATGTTAAGTGGAAAAATACCCGATTTATATCTCAGAAATGCCATCGCAGTAATGTTATTCTTTGTAGGGTACAAATTGATATTTTAAATCCTATCTTAAACCCTTTTGCTTTGCCGAAAGGGAGAAAGAACACAATATTGATTTTATATAAAAAAATGACCTTTTCATATTGATGAAAAGGTCATTTTTTATATCATTTAATTTCTGCATCTTAAAAAGCAATATCTGCGAGAGAATTATTTTCCAAAATCATTAAAGTATTATCACGCACTTCTGTCATTAATCTACGAACAGCACAAGCGGCTTCATCCGTACAATCATCGCACTTTTCATAAAAATTATGACTGGCACACGGCAACAAAGCAATAGGCCCTTCGAGAATACGATAGACTTTGGCCATATTGATTTCCTTAGGGTCTTTTATCAAATAATACCCTCCTCCTTTTCCTTTTTTTGCGCCTAAAAATCCTGAATGACGCAACAATAATAAAATACTTTCTAGGAACTTAATCGAAATTTGTTCTGCTTTGGCAATATCTGCAATAGCCACAGGAGTCTGATCTTCTTGGCGAGCCAAAAAGGTCAAAGCTTTGATTCCATATTTTGTTTTTTTAGAGAGCATTTTAAATTTAGGATTTTTTGATTTGGGAATTAGGATATAACAAATAGAGTCAATTCCTATTCACAATGGTAACAAAAATATGTTTTTTGAACTAATAAACACAAAAAAAACGATTTTTGATTTACAGAAAATCTGCAATCAAAAATCGTTAATCTACATTCTTAAATCTTTATGAAAGTGCCTGCTCTAAGTCAGCTATAATATCAGCAACCGTTTCCAAACCTACTGAAACACGTACCAAACCATCAGTTATACTAACAGCCAAACGTTCTTCTACAGTTAATTTACTGTGTGTGGTAGATGCTGGATGGGTTACAATCGTTCTTGTATCTCCTAAATTTGGCGAAAGCGAACACAATTTTATTTTATCTAAAAAGGCTCTTCCTGCTTCCAGTCCGCCTTTAATTTCAAAAGCTACAATATTACCACCTGCTTTCATTTGTTTTTGAGCAATAGCATATTGCGGATGCGATTTTAAGAAAGGATATTTGACCAAACTTACATTCGGATGTTGTTCTAAAAACTCAGCTACTTTTAAGGCGTTTTCACAATGTCTATCTAAACGAATCGATAATGTTTCTAAACTTTTAGACAAAACCCACGCATTAAACGGCGATAACGAAGGTCCTGTAAGACGCGAAAACAAATAGATTTTCTGAATCAGTTCAGCATCACCTACCGTTATTCCGCCTAAAACCCTCCCTTGACCGTCCATTAATTTGGTAGCCGAATGCACTACTAAATGTGTTCCCCATTTGATGGGTTGTTGTAAGTAAGGCGTTGCAAAACAGTTGTCGATTATCAAAATCAAGTTGTGCTTTTTAGCAATCGCACCAAGCAATTCCAAATCAATAATATCGACTGCTGGATTTGTTGGTGATTCTGCAAAAAGAATCTTGGTATTAGGTTGAATACAACTTTCTATCGTTTCCGGTTTATCAATATCAAAATAGGTTGTTTCAATCCCCCATTTTGGAAAATAATTAATAAACAACGAATGTGTTGCTCCAAAAATACTCCCTGCCGACACTATATGATCCCCTGATTTCAATAAAGCTGCCAAAGTAGAATAGACAGCAGCCATACCGGATGCAAAAGCAAAACCAGATTCAGCACCTTCCATTTTGCATACTTTCTCTACAAACTCATTTGTATTAGGGTTACTGTAACGGCTGTATATGTTTCTATCTTTTTCATCCGCAAAGGAGGCACGCATGTCTTCTGCATCTTCAAAAACAAAACTGGAAGTTAAGTACAAAGGCACTGAATGCTCTAAATATTGAGTTCTTTCTAATTGGGTACGTATGGCTTCGGTTTCAAAACCAAATTCTTGTTCGTTCATTTTTTTCTTTTTAACACGAATTGCACGAATTTGCACGAATTCAGATTATTGTTAATTTCACAAATCGAAAAATTCAAAAGAATTAATTAATCTGTTGTTGTGTATTTTAATAAAGTAAACTTAGATCTTAGCTAATTCCATACCATTCAAAACCACTTTATAATGTATTGTCGCCGTAGGCTCTACTGTTTTAGACACTGAGCAATATTTTTCGAATGACAATTGCGCTGCTTTAGCAGCTTTGTCTTCTTTGATATTTCCTTCTAAAGAAAAAACCAAGTGGATATCTTTGAATGGTTTTGCATCACCTACTTGTTGACGCTCTCCCTCAACCTCGGCTTTGAATGAAGTGATTTCTTGGCGTTGTTTTTTTAAGATCGAAATCATATCAATAGCGCTACATCCTGCAACTCCCATCAATACTAATTCCATTGGGCTTGGCCCCATATCATTACCTCCAAAATCTGGACGCGCATCTACATTTACTATATGTCCACGATCATTTTTTAATTCGAAGTGGAAGTTTTCGTTTACTCTGTTTAATGTTATTTTCATTATTCTTTATTTATGGACGTTGACACATCGGAATTCAACCGATAATTATAACGTTTATTACTTTTTCTTTTTAGAAACTACTTTCTTATTTTTTTCCTCTTTTTTTACTTGAACGGGCTTATTGCAATTATTAGTTTCATATAATTCTATCAGCCTATTTATCAAAGTAGGTTTTTTAAAATTCTCATTGTTTACGGCTTCGAGAAATTTGGGACAATCTTTAAATAAAAATGCACATCGTTTTCTAACAGATCTATCCATTCCAATATTTATAGACATCATATCTTCTAACGGAAAAACAAAATACACACCATCATCCTTTTCTTTACCAACATGAAGCATGGTTGCTCCTCCCATACCTGTACTAGTACCACTAATTGCATTATACCTAAAAGTTGAAATTGCTATATCAACAGCGATTTTAATTCCATGCGAATACACAACATATAACCAATATTGCTTTTTGGATTTTTTAACCTCATCTTCCCCTTTGACTTTATTTATAAAAAGCTTTTCGGCTATAGAAGTACTCCCATCATCATGGTTAAAAACTATTTTTTTCAGTTCAGAACTTAAGATTTTTTCAGTATCTCCTTTTTCTGTGGCTCTAAATTTAACTTTAGAGTCAGTTGCTTCCACCATTTCTACAAAACCTTCTTTTACAGTGCCGTTTTCATAAGTAAGAGTCGCTTTAACAAAT
>NZ_JBAWDL010000179.1:0-45360 GCF_049590715.1 Flavobacterium sp. | reverse complement strand
CATGATGGTTCTAGACTTGTATTCAATCCTATGCGTAGCTACGCACCTATGTCCACAAGGATAAGTTATCAATTAGTTTAAAAAAGAGTCGTAGTTGTAAAAAGTTAGAACTTTTTTTTATTTTATCCGAGCTGAGAATGCTAGTACGCTCTCCAAGAAAAAAATGCATATTTGGCAATGAGATAATTATATATTATATATTTTGAAATAACACTTGAGTTATGCCAACCTTTGTGGGCGCGGAAAACATTTTCCGCACTATCATGGAACAAATCGAGTATCTCGGGATTACACACTATCGTTGTGTTGAATATACATACGCTCAACATCAGTATAATCTTTCATAATATAAATTATATAGTTTTATTTTATTTATTTAAAACCAAAACACATTTTTTAACGTAAGTGTTAGAAACAATAATAAAAACAAAATGAAAAAAAAACTATCTAATTTTAAGTTATTCAAAACCAAAATAACTATAATGTTCTCTTTTTTAGTGTTTTCTATCTCAGGCTACTCACAAACGGTTGAAATTTTCTTTGAGCAAACCAACGAATTTTTAAAAAAGAACGTAACTGCCGAAGGTAAAATAGATTATATAACACTCAAAAAAAGTCCTGGTGAGTTAATGTATATCTTGAGTAATGTTGAAAAATTGGATGCTACTTTTACAGATAAAAATTTAGCCAAAGCCTTTTGGATAAACATTTACAATTTACAAGTGATAAAAGGAGTTTTAGATACTTATCCCTTTAAAAACGTAAATCAAATTCCAAACTTTTTCAAAGGAAATTATTTTATAGTAATCCAGCAAGAATTAACACTTGATGATGTTGAAAATACAATTTTAAGAGAATTATTATTTGACCCAGCCATTCATTTTGCGCTATCAAGTGCGTCCAATGGTGGTGCTCCGTTATTAAATGAAGCCTACATGCCAAAAACTATAGAAGAACAATTAAAAACTCAAGCATCTCGTGTAATTAACTCAAAAAGTTATTACAAAATAAACAAAGATGAAAAATCAATTGCATTGCCAAAAATATTTGAGTGGTATAAAAAAGATTTTGTTACTCAATATTTTAACGAAATTGATTTCTTGAATATATTTTCAGAAAAAAGAATAGACAATAAACTATCCGTTACAACTTATGATTTTGATTGGACACTAAATCAAAAATAGTAGAAACCATAGATCAAAAAAACAAAGGATCTTACCCTCTAAACTCACTTAACAGAAATAGAGAAGAAAATCACTAAGACCATTTACACCTAAGGTTTGAGACCATTTCTTACTATTGTCGGAAGAACGACACGCAAAACAATTTGTCATCAAAGACAACAGTAATATATAAAAACCATTCAAAAATTCCGTTTTTTTTGAATGGTTTTCTTTTTGGTATTAAAAATTCAAAGCCGTGCTATTCTTGATTTCGCCCATAACAAATATGGTTTGTGTATTACCAATATTCTCAATCGTAGATAATTTGTTCATCACAAAATCTTGATAACTCGCCATATCCTCCACTAGAATTTTCAACATAAAATCATAATCTCCTGCTATATTGTAACATTCAATAATTTCGGGTAAAGCGACAATGTCTTTTACAAAATTAGCTCCTACATTTCGCGCATGTTCCTTTAGTCGAACATTACAGAAAACAGTCATCCCTAGTTTGAGTTTTTTTTTATCTAATAAAGCCACATATTTCATAATGTAACCCTCTCGTTCAAGTCGTTTGATACGTTCATAAACGGGAGTAGCAGTCAAGAACAACTCGCTTGCTAGCTGTTTTATGTTGATATTAGAGTCAGATTGTAGTCGTTTCAGGATTTGAATATCAGTGCCATCGAGGTTTTCCATAGGATTATTTACGGTAAAAGTTAATTTTAAAGTTATAATTTAGATTTTAGAACTTCAAAAGTACGTTTTTACAGTTCAATTTACCTAATAAAACAAAAAATAACAGTATTAATCACCAACTAAATACATTTGTAAAGTAAAAAATACTTTAAAAATGAAAACAAATAATTTAGGTTATCCAAGAATTGGAAGCAATAGAGAATTAAAAAAAGCAAACGAATTGTATTGGTCAGGAAAAATTTCTGCTGACGAACTTTTGAAAGTAGGTAAAAACATTCGTGAAACCAACTGGAAATTACAAGCCGAAACTGGAATTGATTTTATTCCTTCCAACGATTTTTCTTTTTACGATCAGGTTTTGGATTTGAGTTTGACAGTTGGGGCTATCCCTGAACGATACCATAGTTTTGCAGAAACCAACACCTTTTTAGATTTATATTTTGCAATGGCTCGTGGTGCTCAAAAAAACAACCAAGATGTTGTTGCGATGGAAATGACCAAATGGTTTGATACCAACTATCACTATATTGTTCCTGAATTCACGAAAGATCAAAAATTTTATTTGTTTTCAGAAAAAATTATTGAAGAATTCAAAGAAGCAAAAGCCATCGGGATCCTTACTAAACCCATTTTAATTGGCCCTGTTTCCTACTTACTTTTAGGAAAAGAAAAAGAAGATGGTTTCCATAGAATTGACTTATTAGGAAAATTACTTCCTGTTTATTTTGAGATTCTAACCAAATTAGAAAATGAAGGTGCTACTTTCATTCAATTTGACGAACCTTTTTTAGCACTAAATCTTACCGATACGGAACGTGAAGCTTTGGTATATACCTATAACCAAATTCATAATCAATTTCCAAATATCAAAATCCATCTCGCAAACTATTTTGACTGTTTTGGCGAGAACATAGCCACAGCCTTATCATTACCAATCGATACCTTTCACTTGGATGTAGTTCGTTGTCCGTTGCAATTAGATGATATTTTAGAATCGAAATTACTTGCTTCAACAGCTAAACTTTCATTAGGTGTTATTGACGGTAGAAACATTTGGAAAAACGATTTCAAAAAATCATTGGCTTTAATCGAAAAAGCAACAACTACTTTAGGGAAAGACCGCATTCTAATCGCCCCATCTTGTTCATTGATTCATTCACCTTGTGATTTGGAATTGGAAACTAATGAAGAAAATTTATCTCCAGAAGTCAAACAATGGTTGGCTTTCGCCAAACAAAAAATTGAAGAGGTAGTGGTACTTCGTAATTTGGCTTCAGGCGAAATCACAGAAGACGATCAAGCGCAGTTTGAAGCCAATACTTTGGCGAATGCCAAACGAAAAACAGCGACTATCATTCACAATGAAGCGGTTAAAAAGAGAGTGATCTCTATTACAGAAAACGACTCTAAAAGGCAAAATACCTTTGCTGTACGAAGACAAAAACAAGCTGATGCTTTACAATTGCCATTGTTCCCTACAACTACCATTGGATCATTTCCACAAACCCCAGAGGTACGTAGCTGGAGAGCCAAATTTAAAAAAGGTGATTTGTCACAAAAAGAATACGATGCTTTGTTAAAAAAAGAAACCGAGGAAACTATTCGTTTTCAAGAACAATCAGGTATTGATGTTTTAGTTCATGGCGAATTTGAACGCAATGATATGGTGGAATATTTTGGCGAACAATTAGATGGTTTTGCTTTTACTAAAAACGGTTGGGTTCAAAGTTACGGTAGCCGTTGTGTAAAACCTCCCGTGATTTATGGTGATGTTTCTCGTCCTGCACCTATGACTGTTAAATGGGCTGAATATGCACAATCATTGACTTCAAAATGGGTCAAAGGAATGTTGACAGGACCTGTGACCATCTTGCAATGGTCATTTGTACGTGATGATCAGCCAAGATCTGAAACTTGTACGCAAATTGCATTAGCCATTCGTGATGAAGTTGTGGATTTAGAAAGTGCTGGAATCAAAATTATCCAGATTGATGAACCTGCTATTCGTGAAGGTTTGCCATTACGCAAAGAAGAATGGGCAAAATATCTAGACTGGGCAATTAAAGCCTTTAGAATTTCGGCCAGTGGTGTTGCTGATGATACACAAGTACACACGCACATGTGTTACAGCGAGTTTAATGACATTATTCAAAACATTGCTGATATGGATGCCGATGTGATCACAATCGAATGCTCTCGCTCCCAAATGGAATTATTAGACGCTTTTGCTGATTTTAAATATCCAAATGAAATAGGACCAGGTGTATATGACATTCACTCACCACGAGTTCCTTCAAACGAGGAAATGGTTCATTTATTAGAAAAAGCTGCAGCGGTAATTCCTGCGAACCAACTATGGGTAAATCCTGACTGCGGATTAAAAACACGTCATTGGGATGAAACTAAAAAAGCCTTAATCGAAATGGTAAATGCTGCTAAAAAAATGCGTTTGGCTGTAGAGACTTTGGAGACGGTCTAATAAAACATAGTCTCAAAAAGTATTTAAGTTAAAAAGTTAAGGCTTCGTTTTTATAATCGAAGCCTTTTCATATATAACAAAAACTATTTTAAAACAATTCCTCAAATAGGCAACATGTTCTGCTTTGAGTAAAGGTTCTACTGCTCTTTTATGCATCATTTTTAAAGGAGCTCCACTATTTTAGAATAACTTTTTAACTTACACAGTTAGTAAAACACTACCTTATTCTGCTGGCTTGGTCTCGTCAACAGGTTTCTTCTTTTTACCGAATAAACCATTTAAAAGATCGGTGGCTTTTGTTTTCACTTCTTCTTTTGCTTTTTCTTTTACTTCCTCCTTAGTTACAGGCGCAGTAATTTTAGTGGTGTCACCTGTCTTTTTATTTTTATTCAACAAATCAGTTAAAGCTGATGTTCCTTTGCTAATTAATTTCTCTTTTTGTTGTTGTACCAATTGATTCGTCAAGTTAGTAACAGCTGTCTTCATGTCTGTAGAAATTTTAGGGTTTGAGAAATTACCTGTCATTACCGCATTAATAGGAATGCTTTCTAGTTTGTTTGCATCAGTAGGAGTTAACTTAGCAATCAATGCATTAGCTTCTGTTCCAAGATACTTTGCAGGCACATCAAATTTTAAATTATAGTTCATGTTTTGATCAAAACCATGAGAACCGCCAATTGTTGCTTTGATATCTTGGTATTTAATATCAAATGGTTTTACGTTTACTTTTCCGTTTTCAAAAGTAAGTGCTGCTTTTAAATCATTCAAATTAATTTTGCTCAGATCCAGAAACTTAATATTTGACGTAAGTGCAGTTAATAAAGTAGAATTTTTAGAATTTACTGTGGTCGAAAGTAGTTGTCCAACCAAATCTCCAGTCAATGATTTTAAATCTGGACTCATATCATTGGTTAGGTTTCCGTTCAATTTAATTGTAGAATTTATCTTACCATTAATGATTCCGGCAATAGGTGCAATTTTTTTCAACATATCTAACTGGGTAAATGATTGAGCGATGTCTAGCTGATTTAAACCCAAATTCATATCAAAAACAGGTGTTTTCCCTTTAGTAGAAACCGAACCATTTAAACCAATATTACCTCCAAAAATCGAAGTTTTAATATTTTCCATCGTCACTTTTTCATCTTTTACAATTAGTTTTCCTGAGACATCTTTCAAAGTCAAATTATCATACAAAACTGTATTTGCTTTAGCGGTAAGTGTACAATTCAAGAAAGCTGGAATCTTCATAGCTTCGGTTTCTTTTTTAACCGTAGTCCCTTTTACTGGTTCCTCAGGAGTCATAAAATCACTTACTGCCAATTGATTTGAATTCAAAGAAAAGTTTCCTTTCAATTCTTGATTTTTAAAAATAAAACCATAGAAATTATTTAAAACCCCAGTAACACTAATGTCACTTTTTCCAGTTGACGCGTTAAATTGTTTTAAATTGACTTGACTAGGATTAAATTGTACCAAAGCCGTACTAATATTCATTACTTTACCATTCTCATCAGTATATTTGAATCCTGACAAACTCATCGTTCCTGCATTTTTGATGTTTTGATACTCACTTTTCTCAACAGATGCCATATCGAATTGAGTGGTAACATCCGCTTTCAAAATTCCTAACATAGGTTTATCAAGCTTTATTGGATATGCTTTTGATAAATTCCCTAAGTTGATTGTACCCTTTAAAGCAGCATCAACTAGTGCATTTTGTGTTACGTTTTTAATATTCGCTTTAGCATTAAAAATATCTTGATCTATTTTGAAAGATAATTTATCTAGGTTAACATACGTATCATTCAAAACCCCTGTTTCATTGATGATTTTCGTATCAATTACAATGTTTTGAACGGATTTAGGTAAATTTGGATATTGAAATGAAGCATTGTTTGATGCTATTTCGATATTGAATTTAGGAACAGTAGTATCTGTGTAGGTTCCTTTTGCAAAACCTACCACAGTGAAGTCACCAGTAGTTTTCACATTATCTAAGCTAGCTGAATAAGCCGCAGGAATCAATCCTAAAAAGTTTTTGAATGATGAAGTAGGTGTTTTGAACTTCAAATCATATTCTTGACCTGCTTCCACCATTTGAATGAAACCATCAAATTCTAACGGCAACTGATTGATTAATGCTTTATTTTCCTTAAAAGTATATTTGCTTTTTTCTAAATCGATACCAAGAACAGCATCCAAAGTCAGGGCTACATTTTTCATGTAATTCACTTTATCCATGTCTAAAGATATTTTGGCAGTCGACTTAGTGTTTAAATCCAATTTAGATGCTGCAAAATCTCCTGTTCCTTGATGATTTAAGCTATCAATCACCATTTTGATTTTCGAACCTTGGTCGGTATAGCGAAATTGAAAATTTTCGATTTTATATTCTTGAATTTTCAGTGCCAATGGATCACTGCTACTAGTATCCTCCTTTGGCTTATCCTCTTTCAAGGCAATATCATAATTTCCTAATCCATCTTTATTAAAAATGATATTGATTAAACCATTTTTAGAAGTAATACCTTGAATTGCAATCGACTCGTTTTTTTCTTTAAAAAGTTCTTTAACGGACATCTTTAAATTCAATTCACCCAAAGCAACAAGGGTATCTCCTTCAAAAGGTGCTTTGTTAATAATCACTAAAGAGTCTAAAGTCACGGTAGCGTTAGGGAAATTTTTAAACAAACTCAAATCAGCATCTGTAAAACTTACTTTGGCATCAACTTTCTCATTAATGGCTTGGGCGATTTTCGCTTTGATTTGGTCTTTAAAAAAATAAGGAATAGCAAATAAACTTCCTGCTAGTAACAACAAGATTCCTCCGAATATAAGGGCGATTTTTTTTAACATAGGTAAAAATTTTAATTTATTGTTTAAAGTAGCAAAAATATTGCCGCAATGAATTAGTAAAGACACATTTTTCTATTCTTATTATAAAAAAAGTTTTAAGGGTTATTTGAATTGATGTTGTAGCTTTATCGTATATCAATTTCATATGGCATTATGGCTTGAAGACCTTTGCGTGCTTGAAGACGTTTTACTCGCTCAATAACTTTATAGTTTTCAGTTCCAATTTCCTCTTTTATAAACTCTTTTTTTGATTTAGAAAAAGGAAGTTTAGAAAAAATATCTTGAATATTTTTCTCATATTCAGGAAAGTTTTTAGTTGAATACTCATTAATTTTAACAAGGCTTGCTGCTGCTTTGATTGCATCATTTAAATTTCCAATTTTGTCAACTAATCCAATTTTAATAGCTTCAGAACCTGTCCATACACGACCTTGAGCAATAGAATCAACCTGTGCAAAAGTCATCTTTCGACCTTGAGCCACATGTGTCACAAATGTTTTATAAATATGCTCAACCCCTTCTAGAGTTACAGCTTTAAAATTTTCATCAATTGGGACAAACGGGCTGTAATTTGGTGCATTTTCATGTGTTTTTACTTGCTCAATGTTAATTCCTATTTTTGAGGTCAGTTGGCTAAAATTAGGCAATATTCCAAAAACCCCTATTGATCCAGTAATGGTATTTTTTTCTGCAAAAATTTCATTTGCATTACATGCGATATAATACCCACCCGAAGCAGCATAATTCCCCATAGAAACAATTACTGGTTTTACTTTTTTAGTCAACTCAACTTCTCTCCATATCAAATCAGAGGTTAGTGCATTACCACCTGGGCTGTCAATACGCAAGACAATCGCTTTTATTTTTTTATCTTTTCTAGCTTCTTGTAACGAGCGCTTCATGGAACCTTCACCAATAGTGTTTACATCGCCCTCTCCAGATTGAATTTCACCTTGCGCATAAATAACAGCAATTTGATTATCAGTTTGTGTAAACTCGGCATCAAGAAGGAGTTTTTTAGTATAATCTACAATAGATACTTTCTGATAGTCCTTGTCTTTATCAACTTTTAATAATTTTTTAATCGCATCATGATACTCATCTTCATACCCTATAATGTCAATTATTTTTTGTTGTTTTGCTAATATAGGCGTACGAGCTAGAAGACCGTTTGCTATTTCATTTAGTTTGTTTATTGGTATGTTTCTACTTTTAGAGATGTCTTCCACAACAGCATCCCATACCGAGTTTAATAAAGCTGTAGTTTGTTCCCTATTAGCCTCACTCATTTTATTTTCTAAAAAAGGTTCTACTGCACTTTTATATTTTCCGTGACGAATAACTTCCATTTTCACTCCCGTTTTCTCTTGGAGGTCTTTGAAAAACATAATCTCAGAAGACAATCCTTTAAAATCCAAATCACCTACAGGATTTAGATACATTTTATCCGCAATTGAATTTAAATAATATTCTTTTTGAGAATAAGTATCGGCATACGCCAAAATAAATTTTCCGGATTTTTTAAAATTCCCCAAGGCATCACGTACAGCTTTACTTTGTGCCATTCCTAAATTAGAATGATTATTTAAAATTGAAATCCCTTTAATTTTATCATCTATTTTAGCAGCCTCAATTGCATCGATAATATTGGTTAACCCAACACCATTATCTTCAGAAAAGACAGATACCCAAGGATCTTTGTACTTACCTGCATAATCGTATTCTACTTCTAACAAATCTAATTCAATTACAGTATTTTCTTCTACATTGGCAATTTCTGAATCACTTCCAAAAACACCTGCGACAAGAACCAGTCCTAAAACAAACAAGAGACAAAAAATAAACAAACCTACAATGGTAGCAATTACATTTCCTAAAAATTTCATATTATTGTTTTTTTTTAAATACGTAAAATAATTACGTACAATGTTACGGTTTGACCAACATACTTTATGCAAATATATTCTTAATTCTAAAATTGTTTTAGTTAATTTGCGCTTAATTATGAAACTACAGCATCAAGTTATTTTATCATTAGGAACCAATCAAGGAAATAAACTTGAAAATATCGAACATTGTATTCAACTAATCAATAAAAAAATAGGGAGGGTAACACAAATTTCTAAGCTATACGAAACGCCTTCTTGGGGATTTGAAAGCTATGCCTTTTATAATTGTGCTTTATCCGTAATAAGTTCTTGTGAGCCAATAAAAGTTTTAGAAACGGCATTGGCAATAGAGCAAGAAATGGGGCGTATTAGAAAAGAGCAATTAGGGTATCAATCTAGAATAATTGATATTGATTTAATTTTCTTTGAAGACAGAATAATTACGACTGATACACTTCAAATACCACACCCCTTACTACAAGAACGGAAGTTCGTTATGATGCCTCTTCTTGATTTAGACATTCCTTGGAAACATCCTGTTTTAAATCAAACCATTGCTACTTTAGCAGAAAACTGTTCTGACAATAGTAACTGCATGGTCATTCAGAATCTTAAAATTAACTAGGCCAGGTGAGTTTTTTAAACAAATCCCATACTACAATTCCAGCACTAACAGAAATATTCAAGGAATGTTTTGTTCCTAGTTGTGGAATTTCAATACAACCGTCGCAAAGCGCAACTGCTTCTTGAGACACTCCAAAAACTTCGTTTCCAAATACAAGCGCATATTTCTGGTTTTTTTCGACTTGAAAATCTTGTAAAAAAGAAGCACTTTCTACTTGCTCTATTGCCAAGGTAAGCGTGTTTTCGTTTTTTAATTGGGTGATTACATCTAGTACGTTGTCATAATGTTCCCAAGCAACTGTTTCAGTTGCCCCCAAAGCTGTTTTGTGAATTTCCTTGTTGGGTGGTGTTGCTGTAATACCGCACAAATATATTTTTTCAATCAAAAAAGCATCAGCAGTTCTAAAAACAGAACCAATATTATGCAAACTTCGGATATCATCTAAGATCAATATTAATGGAGTCTTGTCTGATTTTTTAAAATCTTCAATAGATTTTCTTTCTAATTCGCTGTTTTCTAGCTTTCTCATTAGTTAGGGATTAGTCGTAAAAAAAAAGCTCCCAAAGTAAAGGAAGCTTTTTAATTGTAATATTTTGAATTTAGCTTTTTGTAGGCTCGTCAGGCAATACATTCCCTTTGATAGTTAATGTTTTTGTTGCTTGTCCCTCAGCATTAGATGTAACAGTAACCGTTTTTGTAAAAGGACCTACTCTATCAGTTGCATATTTTACTCCAATCACACCTTTTGCTCCAGGAGCAATAGGTTCTTTAGGCGTAGTAGGAACAGTACAACCACATGATCCTTGAGTATTTGTAATAATTAATGGTTTTGTACCATTATTAGTAAAAACAAATTGGCGGTTACCATCAGCATTATGAGCTATTGTCCCATAATCAATTGTTTCATTTTCAAAAACCATTCCAGCACCATCAACTTTAACCACTTTAGTTGTAACAACTGTTTTAACAGTTGCTTTCATTTTTTTAGTTGTTCCTTGTGCATTAGAATTAGAAATTCCAAAAGCAGTAAGCATTGCTAGTAAAATTATTTTTTTCATTTTTATTATATTTTTGAATTGATAAAACAAAACTAAATAAAAAATCATGCCAATACCATAAAATTTCCTTAAAAGTGAAGTTTATTTTTTTAACTGATTCCATTTTCGCTTTTAAATCTATAAATTCGCTCTAATTTCCAATTAATCATAAAACAAACAAATATATTTTGGCAGCTAAAGATAAAGTAATAAAAGAGACTCCATTAATGAAACAATACAACGAAATCAAGAGAAAATATCCTGATGCTTGTTTGTTATTTAGAGTGGGCGATTTTTATGAAACTTTTGGCGACGATGCTGTTAGAGCTTCTAAAATTTTAGGAATTACATTAACAAAACGCGGTGCTGGCTCAGAGACCGAAACTGCTTTGGCAGGTTTCCCACATCATTCAATAAATACCTATTTACCTAAATTAGTCAAAGCAGGACTTCGGGTGGCAATTTGTGATCAATTAGAAGATCCGAAAATGACTAAAACCATTGTAAAAAGAGGTGTGACTGAGCTAGTAACCCCAGGTGTTTCGATGAATGACGAAGTATTGAATTCTAAATCCAATAACTTCTTGGCTTCGGTTTATTTTACCACTAAAATAATTGGAGTTTCTTTTTTAGACATTTCTACAGGTGAATTTTTAACAGCACAAGGAAATGCGGAATACATTGATAAATTACTGCAAAATTTTAGTCCTTCAGAAGTCCTAATTCAAAAAAACAATAAGAACGATTTTAAAGAAAATTTCGGAAATGATTTTCATTGTTTCTACCTTGAAGACTGGATTTACAAAGAAGACTATGCTTTTGAAACCTTAACAAAACATTTCCAAACCATTTCTTTAAAAGGTTTTGGCATCGAAGATTTGAAAGAAGGAATTATTGCTTCCGGAGCAATTTTATACTATTTGTCCGAAACTCAACATAACAGAGTACAGCACATTACTTCAATTCAGCGTATTGCAGAGGATGCCTATGTATGGATGGATCGTTTTACGATTCGTAATTTAGAATTGTATCACAGTTACAATCCAAATGCCGTAACGCTTTTGGACGTAATGGATCGTACGCTTTCGCCGATGGGAGGACGTTTATTAAAACGTTGGTTAGCTTTACCTTTAAAAGATGCTAATAAAATCAGAAACCGTCATCAGGTTGTAACGTATTTGAAAGAAAATCAAGAGGTACTGAAAAAAATGCAATACCAAATCAAGCAAATATCTGATTTGGAACGTTTGATTTCTAAAATTGCAGCTGGAAAAGTGTCCCCTCGTGAAGTTGTTTATTTAAAAGAATCCTTGGATGCCATTATCCCTATCAAGACTTTGGCATTAGAAAGTCCGCAAGAAGCCGTCAAGGTTATTGGTGACAGCTTACATAGTTGTGATTTATTGCGTGAAAAGATAAAAACAACGTTAAATCAAGAAGCACCAGTCGCTATTTCAAAGGGAAATGCGATTGCTAAAGGAGTAAATCCAGAATTAGATGAGTTGAGAGCAATTTCAACCTCTGGAAAAGAATACCTAGAAGGGATTGAAGCAAGAGAATCAGAACGTACTGGAATTACTTCGCTTAAAATTTCATTTAACAATGTCTTTGGCTACTATATCGAAGTTCGAAATACACACAAAGATAAGGTGCCTACAGAGTGGATCCGAAAACAAACCTTAGTCAATGCAGAGCGTTATATTACAGAAGAATTAAAAGAATACGAAACCAAAATTCTTGGTGCCGAAGAAAAGATTCAAAAAATCGAATCAGAGCTTTTTGAGCAATTAGTAGCTTGGATTACTACTTACATCAAGCCAGTTCAATTGAACGCTAATCTTATAGCCCAATTGGATTGTTTATGTTCCTTTACACAATTAGCTATCGAGAATAAATATATTTGTCCACAATTAGACGAAACGTTTGAACTTGAAATTCAAAACGGAAGACATCCCGTGATTGAGAAACAATTACCTGTGGGAACGCCTTATATTGCTAACGATGTATTTCTGGATAGAGAAACACAACAGTTGATCATGATCACTGGACCCAATATGTCCGGTAAGTCGGCTATTTTGCGTCAAACAGCTTTGATTGTTCTGCTAGCGCAAATGGGAAGTTTTGTCCCTGCTGATAGTGTCCGAATGGGGATTATTGACAAAATATTTACTAGAGTCGGTGCGAGTGATAACATCTCTATGGGGGAATCCACATTTATGGTCGAAATGAATGAAACGGCTTCCATCTTGAATAACTTATCCGATAGAAGTTTAGTACTCCTGGATGAAATCGGACGTGGAACCAGTACGTATGATGGTATTTCGATTGCTTGGGCAATTGCTGAGTACTTACATGAACATCCATCAAAACCTAAAACTCTTTTTGCTACACATTATCACGAATTAAATGAGATGAGTGAGTTATTGCCTCGAATCCAGAATTACAATGTTTCAGTGAAAGAATTGAAAGATTCTGTTTTGTTTATTAGAAAACTGGTTAAAGGAGGAAGTGCACATAGTTTTGGTATTCATGTGGCAAAAATGGCAGGAATGCCTCAAATTGTGATTCAAAAAGCACAGAAATTATTGAAAAAGCTCGAGAAAAATCATTCAAGTGATGCTTTAAACGGAATAAAATCAGAGAAAGAAGAGATGCAAATGAGTTTCTTTAATCTAGATGATCCTTTATTAGAAGAAATAAAAGAAGAAATCTTAAATCTTGACATTAATACAGTAACCCCTGTAGAAGCTTTAATGAAGCTGAACGAGATAAAGAGAATGCTAACTAGAAAATAATTTTGCACATAAACTTTAGGTTATCAGAATGTTATAAAATAATTTAAAAAAACTTTCAAAAAGCTATTGTTTTACTCAATAAAAGTCTTAAATTTGCATCCGCAATACAGAACAAGTATCGCGGTTCTTTTTAAGGATTGAAAATGCGAAAATAGCTCAGTTGGTAGAGCGCGACCTTGCCAAGGTCGAGGTCGCGGGTTCGAGCCCCGTTTTTCGCTCAACGCCATATAATGCTCGGATGGTGAAATTGGTAGACACGCTGGACTTAAAATCCAGTGAACAGCAATGTTCGTGCGGGTTCAAGTCCCGCTCTGAGTACTAAAGCCTCTTCTTTTGAAGAGGCTTTTTTTTGTTTATAACTACACACGTTTTTATTAAAGGAAAACCAATAAAGATTGTATTTTTAAAATCTAAAATAGCCAATATAAACCATGGGTTCTTTTGTAATTAGCAAGCGATTTAGCGGAGATTATAAGTTCGAATACACTTCTAGGAAAGGGAAGCCTATTTTTACAAGCAATACATACGAATTACGCATGGACTGCGAAGCCGATGCAGAACTACTTCGTTCACAATTCAATCAATGCTCTTTTATAAAGTTCAAGACCTCAAAAGGAAAATTCTTCTTTAGAGTAGTCAGTAACGATACCGTTATGGCCGTTAGCCGAAAATACTCTACTGAGCTGATGGCACAAAAAGGGATTGACGAAATTACAAAATACGGCTCTCGGGCCGAAATATTAGATTTTGCTGCTAGTGAAGTAATTTTTGATGACTAAAACACATTATAACTAAATAAAAAAGGAGTCCTGACGTAAATACGCCAGAACTCCTTTTTTATACGGAATACTCAACACCATAAAAAAATAAAAAAAGCCATCACAAGGATGGCTTTGATTTTTTTCTAGAATAAATTCTTGATTAGTGAGCAGCAGGTGTTTCAACTTCAGTAGTTGTAACAGTAGTGTCAGCCTCTATCGTTGTAGTATCAACAGCAACAGTATCAACAACAACAGCAGTTGTGTCAACAGCTACAACTTCTTCAGCAGAAGCATCAGCTTTTTTACAAGATACAACAGTTAAAACAGCAACTACAGCTAAACTTAAAAATACTTTTTTCATCTTACTTTAATATAAAAGGTTAATTATTAATTCGGAGCAAAGATATAAAATTTTTGATATGTAAATTATTTTTTCAATTTTTTTTTAAAAATATTCTGTGATTTGTTTTTTAGACAGTATTTATAGGGTTTGGAGTAAGTGTATCTCACAACTTGTGATTTTTTTTAAAAATATTCTTTTTTTTTAATTGTTTGATATTAAAAAAGTTGTGCCTTTTTTTAATCTTTAATGTTGTTATTTTTAAATTAGTTGTTTTGATGTTATTTTTGAGATTATTTGTAATACCAAAGAATGCGTTTTTTAAAGGCTCTTTTTTTTATAAAAACTAAATTTTATAGGGATAAAATACGTCTTTAATTATTGAGTTTTTATTTAGTGTTTGTTATAATATATTCCAGGATACTTTTTGTTGCTCCTTTATTTGCTGTAACAAAGTCGCTACAAATCGCTCCTTTTTCCTTTTGAAGGACTGAATTATTGATTAAATTATTAAAAATGACTTGCAATTCATTTTGAGTAGAAACAGAAATACATCCTTTTAATTCAACTAGAGCTGTAGCTTCAGCAAAATGTGAATAATTAGCCCCAATAACTATAGGGACACCAAAAGTAGCTGGCTCTAAAATATTATGAACGCCAGGATTCCCAAAACCACCACCTACATAAGCGATATCAGCATAACTATAGATCTTAGTTAAAATTCCGATAGTATTAATAATGAAAACGTCGTAATCTGCTAGATTTTTATCTTTCATATCCGAAAACAAAACTGTTTTTTTTGTGATACTATTCTTTAGTTGATTTATTTGTTCTCCTTTGATGTTATGAGGTGCGATAATAAATTTGACCTTTTGTGTAGTGGTATTGATGTAATTAACAAGCAATTCTTCGTCTTTAGGCCATGAACTTCCAATTACAATAGTGGTTGTATTATTTTTAAAGTCCTGAATAAAATCAAGCGTATTGTCTTTTTCTAAAATGGCAATCACACGATCAAATCGGGTATCACCTGAGACAATAACATTTGTTTTACCTAGTCGTTGTACCAATTCTTTTGATTTCTCATTTTGCACAAAAAAGAAGGTAAAAGCATCTAAAGCTTTTCTATAAAAACCGCCGTATGACCTAAAGAATAACTGATTTTCTCTAAATATTCCTGATATTAGATAAGTAGGTGTCTTTTTATTTTTTAAAATAGTCAAGTAATTTATCCAAAATTCATATTTAATAAAAAACACCATTTCTGGATGTGTTAAATTGATAAAACGTTTTGCATTGGCTATTGTATCCAAAGGTAAATAAACTGTAACATCAGCAACAGTGTTGTTTTTTCGAACCTCATAACCAGAAGGAGAAAAAAACGTTAGGATGATTTTATGAGCTGGAAATTGTTCTTTTACTTTTTCCATAACAGGTAAACCTTGTTCGTATTCTCCTAAAGAAGCAGCATGAAACCAAATCGTTTGATCTTCATTGTTTATTTTTTGCGAAAGCGTTGTCCATACCGTTTTTCTACCATCAACAAATAATTTAATTTTTGGACTAAATAGAGCGATAATTTTTAATGAAATTTGGGCTATAAAAAACGTGAAATTGTATAGAAAATGCATCCGAATATTTTTTGGGGCTAAAATACATTTTCTTTGGCTTAAAATCATTGGTTTGAAATCAATAATACCTATTTTTGTTTTCACTTTGTGAAAGAAACATCATAAGCTAACCACTGTAATGCCACTCTTTCTAATTATAAATTACTGGATAAATGAAGAAAATTCAAATGGTTGACTTAAAGAGTCAATATGATAAAATCGCTACTACCGTTAATGCTTCTATTCAAGAAGTTTTGGATACCAATACGTATATTAACGGACCTCAGGTACATCAATTTCAAAAATCTTTAGAAGATTATTTAGAAATTAAACACGTGATTCCATGTGCGAATGGTACAGATGCTTTGCAAATTGCGATGATGGGACTAGGTTTAAAACCAGGTGATGAAGTTATTACTGCTGATTTTACTTTCGCAGCTACTGTTGAAGTAATTGCGTTGCTACAATTGACCCCAGTATTAGTAGATGTGGACATGCACGATATGAATATTTCGATCGAAAAAATCAAACAAGCCATTACTTCAAAAACAAAAGCCATTGTCCCTGTTCATTTGTTTGGACGTGCAGCTAATATGGATGCAATTATGGAATTAGCAGCAGCTCATAATTTGTTTGTAATAGAAGATAATGCACAAGCTATTGGAGCCGATTTCATTTCTACTATTGGAACAAAAAGCAAAGTAGGAACGATTGGTCATGTTGGAGCTACTTCTTTCTTTCCTTCTAAAAACTTAGGTTGTTATGGTGATGGCGGCGCTATTTTTACCAATGACGACGCTTTAGCACATACTATTCGCGGAATTGTAAATCACGGAATGTACGAACGTTACCACCACGATGTTGTGGGAGTAAATTCACGTTTAGATAGTATTCAAGCAGGAGTCTTGAATGCAAAACTACCTTTGTTAGATGAATACAATCAAGCGCGTCGTGAAGCGGCAGCGAAGTATAATACAGCTTTATCAGGACATACTAAAATAGTTACTCCTGCATTTGACATAAACGAAAACAACCATGTTTTTCATCAATATGTATTGCGAATCATTAATGCGGATAGAGACGGATTGATGAAACACTTGTTAGATAAAGGAATTCCTTGTGCTATTTACTATCCTATTCCGTTACATTCTCAAAAAGCATATACTGATTCAAGATACAAAGAAGTAGATTTTCCAGTAACCAATCAATTGGTCAACGAAGTAATTGCATTGCCAATGCATACCGAATTAGAAGATGAACAAATTCAATTTATCACCGATAGTATATTGGAGTTTTTGAAATAAAAGATAGTATTTACATAAAGAAAAAGCCTTGTGATTAATTGTTTACAAGGCTTTTTCTTTATTAAATAGTTTGTTTTTAAAGCACTAATTCTAGATACAACTTATCAAAAGTAGCGTCTAAATTCAAACTAAATCCAGAATGTGGCCTGCTTGTTTGAATGCTAGAGCTTTTAATAGCAGTAAGCCACCTAAAACGTTCATCTTTTTCAAAATGCGCAATCGGTCCTGCATTTTTTTTACCTTCGCAAACGGCTGAAAAAGATTCTAAATTGACTTTGAGTTGGTCTAAATCAAATTCACTACAAAAAGAGCGAATTTTTTCCGCTGGAATCTGGTATTGAATACGCAAATATTTTTGACGTTTACAATATAGCATCAAACCTACATTGATGAATTCCCCGCGTTCTACCCTAGGCACCACACGAATGACTGCGTAATCATATAAGTGCTGTTCGTGCATCTTGGGCTTGTTTTAAAAAGATTTCGGCGTTTTTTAAACGGACGCTTAAAAACTGAAAATAAATTTCTTTGATTTCCTTAGGTGTACTATCTAGTTCTTCCCACTGCAACCAGTCCTCTGGAATCTGATTCACAATTTCTTTCAGTATTTTGTCATATGGCAGTACATTCCTGATGTGCCTTCTCGAGTTGAAATGCTTTAGGCAATAAAACATGGTCTTTAATTAAGGTAAAAGGGGTAACTGCTGTTTTTTCCCAATTTACCCATGAATGATGAAAGTAAAACGAAGCACCGTGATCAATCAGCCACAATTCTTTTTTCCAAATGAGTAAGTTGGTGTTTTTAAAAGTGCGGTCTACATTAGTAATAAAAGCATCTAGCCAAACTATTTTGGAAGCTAATAAAGATTCGCAATCATTAGCTGCAGCATCATACGTTAAGGCTCCAGATAAATAATGCAATCCTAAATTCAAACCTTGGCTAAACTTTAGTAAATCTTGAATTTCTTCATCGGCTTCTGTTCTTCCAAAGGCTTCATCAAGATGAGCAAAGACCAATTCAGGAATGGGTAATCCTAGTTTTTTAGCAATTTGACCTCCTAAAAATTCAGCAATCAAAGCTTTGACCCCGTGTCCTGCTCCTCTAAATTTTAATACATATTTAAAATCGTCGTCAGCTTCTACTAGAGCAGGCAAAGAACCGCCTTCTCGCAAAGGGGTGATGTATCGAGTAACATTGACTGTTCGTAAATCTAAATTCATAAAAAGAAATTCTAAAAACAAAGATAACATAAAATTTAGCGACAGCATATTTTAAAAATGAAGTCATTGTTTAAATTGTAAATAATTAATTGTAAATTTGTTAGGGTATAAAAACTGGAATTATGGATGCTCGAAAGGACAAAAAAACAGATAAAGCCGAAGAACCTGCCGTTTTTTATGAAAAATCTATAAAAAAACAAAAAGGAATTGATCACACTACTTTCGATTTTGAGGAAGAATTTAAAAAAGGATATACGCCAGAGGAATTTAAAGCTGAGATGTTTAAAAGAATAAAAGCTTATCCTTGGAAAAAATAATTTTTACGGAGGAAATTCTTTTCTATTTCGACGAACTGATCAATACACTTTTTGTAGAAGAGTATTTTGGATATGTTGAAAATGCACAACTATATGTTACTAAAATTGTAGATTTTATTATTGTTGAAATTCATAATTCCCCTCATAAGAGAACTCCAGAAATACTAGGCTATCTTGGTTCCAATTACATTTTTTATAAATTCAACAAGCGTACTACTTGGTATATTTTCTTCGAAAAAAAAGATACTAATATTCTAATTACTGGAATATTCAATACTCATTGTGAAGAAGCAAAAAGTCTCTAAATGTAAAAATCCCCACAAATTTTCATAAGTGAGGATGATATATAGTACAAAAGGGAACCCTAATTAAGCATTCGCAGTAACCGCTTCTTTATTAATTTTTCCAATTAATCCAGCTAAAACTTTTCCAGGACCTACTTCAGTAAATAAGCTTGCACCGTCAGCAATCATTTGTTGCACTGATTGTGTCCATTTTACAGGAGCCGTCAACTGAATAATTAAGTTTTTCTTGATTTCATTAGCGTCAGACACTGCTGCTGCCGTTACATTTTGATACACTGGGCAAATAGGAGTTGAGAAAGTAGTTGCTTCAATCGCTGCCGCTAATTCCTCACGAGCTGGTTCCATCATTGGTGAATGAAAAGCACCACCTACCGGCAATAACAAAGCGCGTTTTGCACCTGCTTCTTTCATTTTTTCGCAAGCTAATTCTACTGCTTTAAATTCTCCCGAAATTACCAATTGCCCTGGGCAGTTGTAATTTGCAGCTACCACCACACCATCAATAGAAGCACAAACCTCTTCAACGATATTGTCTGCTAATCCTAAAACTGCAGCCATAGTCGAAGGTGTAATTTCACAAGCTTTTTGCATCGCTAAAGCACGCTGCGAAACCAATTTCAATCCGTCCTCAAAACTCAAAGCACCATTAGCAACCAAAGCTGAGAATTCTCCCAAAGAATGTCCCGCTACCATTTCAGGTTTAAAATCTTCGCCTAATGTTTTTGCTAAAATTACCGAATGCAAGAAAACGGCTGGCTGGGTTACTTTGGTTTCTTTCAATTCTTCGGCAGTACCTTCAAACATAATGTCTGTGATACGGAAACCTAAAATTTCGTTTGCTTTTTCGAATAAATCTTTGGCCAAAGTCGAGTTCTCGTATAAATCTTTACCCATACCTGTGAATTGTGCGCCTTGCCCTGGAAATACGTATGCTTTCATCTGTGTGTTTTTTGTTTAAAATTTAAGGGATCTAATTTTCTACATTTGAAGAAAATAAAAAACCGCCTGCAAAAATAAACTTTTTAAGCATAAAAAAACCTTGCAAATTATAAAATATGCAAGGTTGCTGTGTTTGATGTAGTGGGATTATTGTTTTACAAATTGCAAATCAATGATCAATTTTATTTCTTCTCCAACTAAAACACCTCCAGTTTCTAAGGCTGAGTTCCAGTTTAGTCCCCAATCTTTACGGTTAATTTTTCCTTCAATGTTTAAACCTACTTTGGTATTTCCCCAAGGATCTGTCATCAATCCGCTGAATTCTACAGGAAGTTTAACTTCTTTTGAAACGCCTCTAATGTTTAAATCTCCAGTTAATTCAAAGTTGTTATCGTTTATTTTCGTAAATGATTTACTTGTAAAACTTAATTTTGGGTGGTTTTCAGCGTCAAAAAAATCACCACTTTTTAAGTGGGTATCTCTATCTGCGTTTCGGGTGTCAATAGAGTTAATGTCAGCCGAGAATGAAAAAACAGCGTCTGTAAAATCATCGTTTTGAGTTTCAATATTTCCTTCATAAGAATCGAATTTTCCTGAAACATTGGTAAACATCATGTGTTTTACTTTAAAACCAATTTCTGAATGTGTTGGGTCAATTGCCCATTTTGTAGTTGCCATAATTATGTGTTTTTAAGATTATTAATAAGAACACTACAAAGATACTTTCAGACTGTAAACAGAGCACTTAACCTAGATTAAGAAATGAATTTACGTATTGCCATTATTCAAATAAAACGATAAGGCTCCCGAAGGACATTTATGAATGGTATCCATAATTTTTTCAGAGGAAGAAGCTTCAATCTTAATCCAAGGTTTCTCTTTAGGCTGAAAAACCTCAGGATTATTTCGCACGCAATTACCCGAATGAATGCATTTTCCAGATTGCCATATCACAGTAACTTCACCGTTAGTATATTCTTTTTGAATGTCTTTTGGATCCATGTTATAAAGAGGTGTTAATTAAAATTTTATTTTTTAGAATTTTTGAAACAGGACATTTTTCAGCAATATTGAGCAGTCTTTTTTTGATGTCTTCATCAATTGGTATTGGAAAACTAATAGAACGTGTTATTGTTGTTGTCAATTCGGAATCCGTTTCTTGACTCATGTTTAGTGAAATATTGATATCCGGAATATCCCATCCTTTTCGGTCAATGTACATTCGTAAAGTAGACAAAGTACAACTCGCTAAAGAAGCCAAAAGAGCCGTGTAAGGATCAGGCCCCAAGTCCTGTCCTTCAATGGATTGTGGCTCGTCCATATAAAAGGTGCCTTTTCTCCAGCTAATGGTGCATTTGTATTTTTGAATTCCAATGTGTCCTTTGATATCTTCTTCTAATAGTTTTTCCATAATTATAAAACGTCTTTAAATTCAGGTGTTTTGTCGAAAACTCTTTTTGCAAAAGGACAAAGTGGAATGATTTTTAACTTTTTTTCTCGGGCAAATTCAACAGCTTTTTGGACCATTTTTTTACCCAATCCTTTTCCGTTATACGCTTTGTTTACTTCCGTATGGTCAATGATAATTTTATCAGAACCAGCAAAAACAAAGGTCATTTTTGCTTCTATTTTGTTGTCAATTTCAATGTAAAAAAGACCTTTGTCATTGTTGATTTCTAATTTCACTTCTGTTTCCATAATTCAATTAGTGTTTCATTGGGATTTCCATCATTAAAAATTTGGCATCTGTGGTTGCTTTTATTTCTAATGTGTCAAAATCAGTAATTCCTAATCCATCTCTCGTTTCTAATTTTTGACCATCAACAGTAATGGTTCCTGAAATTACGATAAGATACAAACCATTTCCTTCTTTTTTAACACTATAGTTTTTAGAAAAACCAGCTTGAAAATCAGCCAAATGAAACCAAGCATCTTGATGAATCCAAACGCCTTCGTCATCTGCATTAGGCGATAAAATTTGTGCAAAGTCATTTTTTTGTTTGCTAGCGTCTAAAGTAATTTGTTGGTAGCGAGGGGTTACATTTTGAGCTTTTGGAAACAACCATATTTGAAATAATTTTGTTCTTTGTTCGGCATTCGGATTGAATTCAGAATGTTGCACTCCTGAACCCGCGCTCATTACTTGTACGTCTCCCGTTTTTATGGTAGCGGCATTTCCTAGGCTGTCTTTGTGAGCCAAATCTCCTTCTAGCGGAATGGTAATGATTTCCATGTTTTTATGTGGATGGGTACCAAAACCCATTCCAGCGGCAATGGTATCATCGTTCAAGACACGAAGAACTCCAAATTGCTCTCTATCGGCATTGTAATAATTTGCAAAACTAAACGTATGATATGCATTAAGCCATCCGTGATTTGCGTTTCCTCTTGTATTTGCTGGGTGTAAAACTGTAGTTGCCATAAGTATAAATTTAGTGATTATTATATTACAAATTTACAGCCGATGTCGAAGTTTAGCACTTAACCTAGATTAAGAAAGTGCTATTCTAAAATTAAATTCTAAAAAGACAAACCATTTACTCGCTAAAATTTAGACCTAAAAAAACCTTAGCTCACAAAGGAACTAAGGTCATTTTAAAAATTATTATTTGTATTTTTAAATTTCGTCCATCATATCAATATGTCTATCGTGGTATCCTAAAAGATATAAAACACCATCAAGACCCAAACTTGATATTGAAGTCGAAGCACTTTCTTTCACCTTTGGTTTTGCGTGAAATGCGATTCCAAGACCTGCTAAGTTAATCATTGGCAAGTCATTAGCGCCATCTCCAACAGCAATGGTTTGGTTGATGTGGATTCCTTCTTTTTCAGCAATAGCTTGAAGATATTCAGCTTTCTTTTGACCATCAACAATTTCTCCTATATACCTACCCGTTAGTTTTCCATCTATTATTTCCAGTTGATTAGCGTGAACGTAATCAATCCCTAATTCTTTTTGCAAATAGTCGCCAAAATAAGTGAATCCACCTGATAAAATTGCCGTTTTATAACCATAGTATTTCAAGGCTTTCATAAGTCGGTGTGCGCCTTTGGTAATAGGTAATCTTTCTGCAACACTTTGCAACACCTCTTCACTTAAACCTTCTAGCAAAGCCATGCGTTTTTTGAAACTTTCGTTAAAATCGATTTCGCCATTCATTGCTGACTCGGTAATCGCTCTTACTTCTGCTCCTACTCCATTTAGTTCGGCTAATTCATCGATAACTTCAGTTTGAATTAGAGTCGAATCCATATCAAAACACACTAAACGACGGTTTCTGCGGTACATATTATCTTCTTGAAAAGAAATATCAACATCTAAAACCCTAGATACCGCCATAAAACTAGCCGTCATTACGGTTTTATCTACAATTTCGCCTGTAACTGATAATTGTACACAAGAACGAGGATATAGTTCTTTTTCGACAACAGAAGTTCTTCCTGTTAATCGAACAATTGAATCAATATTTAAATTTTGATCAGACATGATTTTAGTCACCGCAGACAACTGAGCAGCGGTTAGATGCTCACCTAAAATATTGATAATATAACGCTGCTTAGATTGTGCTTTTACCCAAGTTTCATAATCAGCGATAGAGATGGGAATAAATTTCACTTTAATTCCTAATTCATATCCTTTAAACAATAAATCCTTCAAAACAGGTGCAGATAAAGAACCTCTTTTTATTTCAAATAAAATCCCTAAGGACAGTGTATCATGAATATCAGCCTGCCCTATGTCTAAAATTAGGGCATCGTATGTCGCCAATACAGCGGTCAACCCAGCGGTTACCCCTGGTTTGTCCTGACCCGAAACTTTTAATAAAATGATTTCTTTATCTTCTATTGCCATTTTGTTTTTATATTGGTTTTCAGTGGGCAAAATTCGGTAATCTATTGTTGATATAAAAGAATAATGTTGGTTTTTTTGTGAAAGGCTTTTTTTAACATATAAGTCATATATGGTAGACATAATTAGCTATAGGACATATATGTTTATAAATAAATTTTGGCAGACATAGAAAAACCTGCTCAAATTAATGAACAGGTTGCTAATTATTTCAAAAAAACGGAAGCATTACGAAGCAATTTCCAAACGTTTCAATAAATTTTTATTCAAGGTTTCTTGAGCGTATTCCTTATTAATTTCTAATATTTTATCATCAGAACTTGGTAATTCATACATGGCATCAGTCAAAATTGCTTCGCATAACGAACGCAATCCACGAGCACCTAATTTGTATTCTAAAGCTTTATCCACAATAAAATCCAAAGCTTCGTCTGTAATATTAAACTCAACCTCATCCATTAAAAACAACTTTTGGTATTGTTTGATTAACGCATTTTTAGGTTGGGTTAAGATTGCTCTTAGCGTTTCTCTATCCAATGGATCCATGTGTGTCAAAACTGGCAAACGACCAATGATTTCAGGAATCAAACCAAAATCTTTAATATCTTTTGGAATGATGTACTGCAATAAATTTTCTTTATCGATGTTATCTGCATTTTTAGAAGTTGAATACCCAACAGCCTGACGGTTCAAACGTTTTGAAATCACTTTTTCGATTCCGTCAAAAGCACCACCAGCGATAAACAAAATGTTTTGCGTATTTACCTCAACAAATTTTTGATCTGGATGCTTACGTCCTCCTTTTGGTGGTACGTTCACTATTGTTCCTTCCAATAATTTTAATAAGGCTTGCTGTACTCCTTCACCAGAAACATCACGAGTAATAGATGGATTATCACTCTTACGAGCAATTTTATCAATTTCGTCAATAAAAACGATTCCTCTTTCTGCTTTGGTAACATCGTAATCAGCAGCTTGCAAAAGGCGTGTCAAAATACTTTCCACATCTTCTCCTACATAACCTGCTTCTGTTAATACGGTTGCATCAACGATAGCCAAAGGAACATCTAACATCTTAGCAATGGTTTTAGCCACTAATGTTTTACCTGTACCCGTTTGTCCCACCATGATGATATTGCTTTTTTCAATCTCTACCTCATCGTCCTCTTGCTGTTGCATCAAACGTTTGTAGTGATTGTAAACCGCCACCGACATTACTTTTTTAGTTTGATCTTGTCCAATTACATATTGGTCTAAGAACGCTCTAATTTCTTTGGGTTTTTGCAAAATCAAATCCCCTACAACATTAGTCCCTTTACTTGATTTTATTTCTTCAAGAACAATACCATGTGCTTGCTCGATACATTTGTCGCATATATGCGCATCAATACCTGCAATAAGCAAATTGGTGTCTGGTTTCTTGCGTCCACAAAATGAACATTCTAATTTTTCTTTTGCCATTATTTTTTGTTTAAAGTTTAAAAGGTTTAAAGTTTCAAGTTACGTGGGCAACTTGAATCCTGAAACATTAAACTTGGAACTAATTTAACTTCTTCTCAACACTTCATCAATCATTCCGTATTCCTTAGCTTCGTCAGCGATCATCCAATAATCACGTTCACTATCAAGGTGTACTTTATCGAATGTTTGTCCTGAATGTTGTGAAATAATTTTATACAATTCGTCTTTTAATTTCAACATCTCTCTCAAGTTAATTTCCATATCAGTTGCAACTCCTTGTGCACCTCCTGACGGTTGGTGAATCATCACTCTTGAATGTGGCAAAGCCGAACGTTTTCCTGCTGCACCAGCACATAATAAAACCGCTCCCATAGAAGCCGCCATACCCGTACAAATTGTTGCTACATCAGGTTTGATGTATTGCATCGTATCATAAATTCCTAAACCTGCATAAACACTACCTCCTGGAGAGTTTATATAGATTTGGATGTCTTTAGACGCATCAGCGCTTTCCAAGAACAATAATTGTGCTTGAACGATATTTGCAATTTGGTCATCAATTCCTGTTCCTAGGAAAATAATACGATCCATCATTAATCTCGAAAAAACATCTAATTGAGACACATTCAACTGACGTTCTTCAATAATATAAGGAGTCATATTTGTAGGATTCATTGCTGTTACGATTTTGTCGTAATACATCGCATTTACTCCGTGGTGCTTAGTCGCAAATTTTTTAAATTCTTTACCGTAATTCATTGTATATAAGTTAGGTGTTATACGTTAAGTGTTATAAGTTATTTGTTAGGTGTTTTGAGATTTGAGACTTAATGTTTTGGATTTTAAATTTTCGTTATTTTAAAACGAAAACTCTCTTCCAACACCTCTGTTTTCTCTTGGAAACCAAAAAACAATTAAACAAAAGAGCGTCAAAAAAACTTTTGACGCTCAAATATACTTATTTTTTATTGTTCAGTATCTGTAATAAAATCATAAAGTTTAAAAAAGTAGGTTCTTGAACTATCCAGCAAATTTTCGTCCCAACCACATACCTCTTAACCCCTAACTTTTAACTTTATTCACCATACGAAGCTGCAATAAACTCTTCGTAAGTCACTTCTTTAGTTGTTGGGTTTGCTTTCTCTTTGAAAACTTCCAACAATTTCTCAGCAACAACTTGCTCAGAAAGTCTTTTTACTTCGTCTTGGTTAGACAATACTCTGGCTACAATTCCTTGAACTTCTTCGTCAGTAGGATTTGTTTGTCCGTATTGTGCCATTTGTTGACGGATATTTTTAGTTGTGAATGTTTTCAAGTCTTCAAAAGTGATTTTGATATCAGACTGCGCCATTGCTTTTCCTTCAATCAATTGGAAACGCAATCCTTTTTCAGAACGAGCGTATTCTACTTCAGCTTCCTCTGGAGACAATTTTTTCTCTCCTACCGTTTGCAACCATTTCTTCAAGAAAGCTTCTGGCAATTCGAATTTAGTGTTCTCGATTAAGAACTCAGTAACATCACCTAATAATTTTTGGTCAGCTTGTTGTGCAAATTGAGATTCAGCATCTTCTTTAATTTTTGCTTTCAATTCTTCAAGCGTAGCTACAGTACCTTCACCAAACAATTGATCAAACAATTCTTGGTTTAATTCCGCTGGTTCTGATGCGTTGATAGTTTCAATAGTAAAGTCAACATCAATTGCTAAATCATGTACATTATCGTGACCTACTTTAAGGTAGTCCATCAATTGGTGATCGTCTTGAAACAATCCTTTAGTATTAACAGTTACAACGTCACCTACTTTTTTACCAATAAATTTATCAGCAGTTGCTTGATCTTTAAAGATAGACAAGTTGATTGTCGTTGTATTCCCAATACCTTCCGCTTCATTTGTAAAAACTCCGTTGATATCTGAATCAGCAGCAACCACTTCTTGTGGAATTGCTTTTCCAAATTGTTTTTGGATACGCTCAACTTGACCGTCAATTAATTTATCATCAGCAGTAACGATGTATTTTACGATATCATTTTTAGCATCAAGATCTATTTCGAAGTTTGGCACTAAACCAATTTCGAATTCAAAAGTCAATTCTTCAGCATCCCAGTCTAAACCTTCGTTTACAACAGGAAGTGGAGTACCTAAAAGGTTCAATCTTTCTGATTGAATGTAACGCTCAAGAGCCAAATCAACCACTTTCTTCACCTCTTCTTGCTTGATCCCTTTACCGTATTGTTTTGCAACAAGGTCTTTAGGCACAGCCCCTTTTCTAAATCCTTTAACAGTTGCCAAAGGCATTTTTTCGTTGATTCTTTTTGCAACTTGACCTTTATAATCCATGTGAACAACAGTCATTACAATTGTTTCAGTCACAGCGTTTATTGCTACTCTTTTAATATCCATCTTCTTCTTTAATTACATTATAAAATTGGGTGGCAA
This sequence comes from Flavobacterium sp., assembly GCF_049590715.1. Taxonomy (GTDB): domain Bacteria; phylum Bacteroidota; class Bacteroidia; order Flavobacteriales; family Flavobacteriaceae; genus Flavobacterium. Next base: position 17,263 of record NZ_JBAWDL010000179.1, on the reverse strand, counting down.
AATTATAAAATATTTCCAACCCAAACAAGCTTTTTTACATATTGAATTCCAAGCACTTCAATCCCTAAAAAGTTATCCTATTTCCAAAGATTTATTGGGGCGTGCCCTCCGTAAAAACTACGGGTCAGGCTGTACGTTGCAAACGAAGTTCACTGAACACCAAAAAATAGTAACTAAGTGAAGTAATCTTTTATTCCGCTACGCTTCATAAAAGGATTTCCATTTCCATCCTTCACGCGGGATTTAGGAACATTTACTTCCATGAACATCTTTTATCTTTTACAAGAAAAAAATAATATATTTGAAATTAAATAAAGTCTGATTGACGTCAGACCTATATACAAATTAGCAGCAATATCACCCAACAACGTAAAAAAACAAAATCGAATTTAAAATTATGAATGCATTTGAAATGGATTATTATAAAACATACTATTTTTCAAATATTTGCAATTCAGTAATGGAAGATACATTTCAATATTTAAGGACTTTAAATGATTTTTGGGGTGAAGGAAAAATTGAATATTTAATTAAGCCATTTGAAAAATGGTATTAATAAAAACACAGTTGATAACAGACCATATAACGGATTTGGGCGATTGACTAATAGAAAATTGGTTTTGGTATTACAGATGATTTTAAAATCCTAATAATGTATTTAATTCTACCCAAAACTTCTGCAACAGTAAAACGCTACAAAAAAACCTTCAATCAAAAATGCCTCATCCTTTCAAAACCCATTTAGAGAAATTCATCGAGATTGATGATGCTGAGTTTTCAGCAGTTCTATCTTTTTTTGAAATTCAAAAGTTTAAAAAGAAAGAGAACTGATTGTTTGAAGGCGCTATTTGCAAATCGCATTATTTTGTATTGAGTGGTTGTTTGAGTAAATTTTTCATTAATGACAAAGGCATTGAGCAAACCACTGAATTTGCCATCGAAAACTGGTGGATGACGGATAATATTGCTTACGAGAGAAGACTTCTCACCAGCTTTTATATCCAAGCCGTAGAATCCTCTGAAATTCTAATCATTGACCGAGAGGCACAAGAAAAATTACTGGTTACACATCCTAAAATCGAACGTTATTTTAGATTTGTTTATCAACGGGCATTCGCCGCTTCTCAAATGCGAATTAAATACCAATACGATTTTACCAAAGAAGAAATCTATACTCATTTGTGTAAACACCAACCTGAAATTATTCAAAGAATCCCTCAATATTTAATAGCTTCTTTTTAGGTTTCACCCCAAAATATCTGAGTGAAATTCGAAATAAAAACCGTTCTTAAACCAGTTTACGTTTTTTAATTGAGATCTTTCCGAATTTTGTTTTATCAATTTAAAACAATATAAAAATGGAAAAGAGAATCAACATTCACGAAACTGAACCTCAAGCGTTCCAAGCCATGATGGGTTTAGAAAATTATTTGGCAACTACACAACTATCAAAAACAAACAAAGAGTTAATCAAAATTAGAACTTCACAAATTAATGGTTGTGCTTTTTGTATTGACATGCATACCAAAGATGCTTTAAGATTTGGTGAAACTACACAACGTATTTTTTTACTCAACGCTTGGCGAGAAATGGAGTTGTTTACTGCCGAAGAAAAAGCAATCCTAGCCATGACCGAAGAGATTACCTTAATTTACATTCAAGGTCTAACCGAGGAAACCTATCAAAAAGCAATGGCTTTTTTTGATAAAAATCAAATTGCTCAATCATCATGGTTATTATAACTATAAATGCATGGAATAGAATTGCTGTAAGTACTCAATTATAACCTGGGAAATAAAACAATTACTATAGTAATATTCTTTATTTTATCTAAATACTAAAACTAAAATCAGCTGATTTTACTCCTATACATGAGCTGATTTTTTTTTTTAAAATGTTAAAAATAAATAACTCTCAATAAAATGTTGCATTTTTATAACCAAAAATAAATTTTACTTTCCTGTACTTATATAGTATGTTTGTAAAGTAAAGCTGACGCACAATAGTGCTTTCTTTATTTTAGTATCAAACGCAAATTATAAAGATTTACAGAAAATGAAAACGCCACAACTTCCAGAGAATGAAAACGAAAGACTCGTAGAACTGAATTCATATAAAATAATTGGAGAACCAGCAAGTGAAGATTACGATTTCCTGACTCAAATGGCAGCCCAAATTTGTGATACCAAAATCTCATTAATTACTTTAATTACTGAAGACAAACAATGGTTCTTATCTCATTATGGGACAGATGTACGTGAAACACCAAAAGAATTGGCTTTTTGTGCTCATGCTATCAATCAGCCCAACGATATTCTAATTATTGAAGATACCCGAAAAGATGATCGTTTTTATGACAACCCTCTTGTAACAGAAAATCCAAAAGTGATTTTTTATGCTGGAATGCCATTGATTACCGAAAATGGCTTTCCTATAGGAACCCTTTGTGTCATTGATCTCATACCTAAAAAACTTTCTAAGAAACAAATTACATCTTTAAAATTATTAGGAAATCAAGTCATTAAACTATTAGAGCTACGAAAGAAAAAATTTGAAATTGAAGCACAAAATAAGCAACTTAAAAAAATGTCGGCTTTATTCAACGAAAGTCAAAAAATAAGTAACATTGGCGCTTGGGAATTAGACATACAAACAGGTCAAACCTTTTGGACAGACGAAGTGTACCGCATACACGAAGTTTCCAATACTATAGTTTACGACAAATCAAAAGGTATTGAGTTTTACCATCCTGATGATAGGCATCTCATCATCAACGCTATTGAAAATGCAATCACTACAGGAGCATCTTATGATATTGAATGTCGTTTTATAACAGCCAAAAATAATTTAAAATGGGTGCGTTCGTCGGGTAAACCTTGGATAGAAAATGGAGAAACAACAAAACTTATAGGAACTTTTCAAGATATTACAGAGAGAAAAGAAAGCCAAGAAAAACTTCGTATCAATGAGGAAGCATTTAGAGGCAACTTTGAAAATGCAGCAGTAGGTATGGCAGTATTAGACGAAAAAGGAAAATGGCTTAATGTAAATAAAAAATTATGTTCTATTTTAGGATATGAGGAGAAAGATTTTTTGAATCTTACTTTTAAAAAAATTACACATCCAGAGGACACCACAACCGACTTATACTTACTAAAACAATTAATTCAAGGCAAGAGAGATAGTTACACCACAGAAAAGCGATACTTCCATAAAGACGGTCAATTAATCTATATTATTCTTGCAGTTTCTATTGTTAAAAACGACAAAGGAGAAATTCTCTATTTTGTATCACAATTTGTAGATATTACAGCTCTAAAAAACACCGAAATTCAATTAGAGAAAACAATTGCTTATAATCAAGCGATGATGGATGCCAGCACTCAAGTTGCCATTATTGGAACCAATAGAAAGGGAATTATCAAAACCTTTAACGAAGGTGCTGAACAATTATTAGGCTATAATGCCATGGAACTGATTGATAAAGAAACACCTCTAATTATTCATGTAAAAGAAGAAATAGTAGAAGCATCTCAAGCACATTTTGAAGAAACAGGGGAACGCTTAGAGGGAATTAATATCTTTATAAATAATATTTTAAAAGGAAAAGCAGAAACAAAAGAATGGACCTATAAAAGAAAAGATGGAAGTACATTTCCCGTTTTACTCTCAGTATCAGCAATCAAACAAAAGAATATAATTACTGGTTTTCTTGCAATAGCTACTGACATTACACAAATAAAACAAGTAGAGGAAGAAATTCTATCATTACTTGAAATAGCCGAATCACAAAACAACCGTTTAAAAAATTTCGCTTATATTGTTTCACATAATTTGCGTTCGCATTCAGGAGGAATCAGTTCTCTAATGGATTTGATTGAAACAGAATTACCAGAATTTAGCCAAACTGAATTTTTTAATTATTTGAAACAATCTTCTGTCAACCTTAGTGAAACAATCAAACATCTAACTGAAGTTGTTCAAATTAATTTATCCACTAAAGAGAAACTAGAAACTATTTCTCTAAAACCTGTTATTGAAAACAATATCAATAGCTTAATCACCCATGCAAAAAAACAAAATATAACTATTATAAATGAAACACATCAAAACATCACTGTCGAAGCAATACCCGCTTACTTAGATAGTATTGTTATGAATTTCATTACTAACGCTATTAAGTATAGCTCTAATGAAAGAGATAGTTTTTTAAAAATTCAAACAGACAAAACAGACAAATATGTCGTTTTGAAATTTATTGATAATGGTCTAGGAATTGATTTAGAAAAACATGGGAAAAAACTTTTTGGTATGTATAAAACTTTCCATAATCACGTAGATTCGAGAGGTATTGGACTCTTTATTACAAAAAGCCAAATTGAATCCATGAATGGCAAAATCGAAGTAGAAAGTAAAGTCAATATTGGCACTACCTTTAAAATATATTTAGAATATGAAAAAAATTGATATTATATGTATTGTTGAAGATGATCCTACGCAATTATTTATAACAAAAAAATACTTAGAATTATCTGGTCTAGTAGAAACCATTATGGTTTATAGAAATGGTAAAGAAGCCTACGAAAAACTAAAAGCAATTTTTATGGCATCTGAAAAATTACCAGAAATTATATTACTAGATTTGAACATGCCAATTTGGGATGGATGGCATTTTCTTGAAGAATTCACAAAAATCCCGATCGAATATAAGGTTCATATTTACATTTTAACAAGTTCCGATCGTCAAGAAGATAAAGAACAGGCAGCTAGATATAATCTAAACAGTAATTATTTGATTAAACCAATAAGCCTTAGTGAAATAAAAACAATCCTTTCAGAAATTGAACCATAAAAAAATACTAGACAAAAATGGTTGATAAAATAATGCCAATCATTATAAAAAAAGTTTATTGAAACGAATTTCAATAAACTTTTTTTTTGGGGAATTGTGATGAAAAAAAACTTAATTGTTTTTCATTTTACATTGATTACATCCCTTCTTAAACTGAAGTGTATACTGATGGCTCCGGAATGTATTTATTAGCAATATGTTTATTTTGAGGCTTCAACAGGAACCTCTAATTGATTTGAAATTAACTTGCCTACTTTATTTTTTGCTACTATATTGATTTTAGAAGTTTTATGTGTAGCCTGAACTTCCAACAAACATTGACCAAAATGAGTTGCTATTGTTTCTCCTTTAAAATTCTTTAAACTAGCTGTATTCCCATTATCAGTCCCTAAAAATCGGTGTTCACCAGAAATATCAAAGGTAATTTCATCTTCTACATTCTTAACTTCTTTTCCATTTTTGTCTATCAACTGTGCGACCACATGCACAACATCCGTATTATTTGCAGTCATCGATTTTCTATCTGCTGTTAAACGAATTGCTACAGGGACTCCAGCAGTCTCTAGTTTGGTACTCGTTTTTTCTTTGCCTTTGATCCCTTTGGCAACCAATTCGCCTTTTAAAAAATTCACTGCCCATTTATAGGTATAATCTTCTTGGTCTTTAAGGAATTTTTTACCTAGGGATTTTCCGTTTTGAAACAATTCAACAGACTCACAATTCGAATACACCTCAACAATAGTTTCTTCTCCTTCTTTATAATTCCAATATGGATTTATGGCTTGCCATTCTCTTGGAGCCAATTTCCAGTAGTCTTTCTTTTTTTCTACCACCTTTCCATCGGCTTCTTTTTTATAAATAGATTTTGCTGCAGTTTGGGTGTACATGCTAATTACAGCCAAATCATCCCGCCACAAGGCTTTGAACATATAATAAGAACCACGAGGAAAACCAGCAATATCAAGAGGTCCATGTGGAGTCACCTTTACTGGCCAATCGTCAGTTCTACATTCTCCCATATAATCTACTCCTGTCCAAAGGAATATCCCCGGAATAAAATCACGCTCTAAAGCTGCTTTCCATTCGTACCAACGCGGCACATTTTCGGTACCCATCATAGCTTTATTAGGATACATTTTTTTGAAATAATCGTATTTATCTTCTTTATAACTAAATCCTACAACATCCAAAACATCTGTATATCCAGTTTCAAAACTAGAAGTTGGCAAAATACAATTGGCTGTTACAAAACGAGTAGTATCCAGCTCACGGGTCCATATTGCCAACTTCTTGGCCGTTTCACCTATATTAAACGTTTGTTTTGGAAACTTTTTCCAATACTCTCGAACCTGTTCTGGAGTATGAGGAGGTGTATTTGAACGCCACAAAGTCCAATCTATTTTATCATTTTCATTAGTTTCTTTGAAAATACCAGAAGCTCCACGGTTACCTGGATAAGTCCATTCAATTTCATTTCCAATACTCCACTGAAAAATAGATGGATGATTACGGCTAGACAACATCGCATTTTTTAAATCAGTCTCTGCCCATTCTTGAAAATGTTCTGAGTGACCGCGACTAATGTAATCCACCTCTTTGTCTTGCATATTGTAACGCTTGTCTTTTGGCAAATCCCATTCGTCATAAAACTCGTTTTGAACCAAAAACCCTAATTCATCACACAAATCCAAAAACTCATCCGAAGCAGGATTGTGAGAAGTTCTAATCGCATTACAACCGCCATCTTTCAAGAGTTGCAAACGTCTTTTCCAAACATCTTTAGGCACAGCCGTACCTACAATTCCAGCATCGTGGTGCAAGCAAACCCCTTTTATTTTTGTGTTTTTTCCATTTAAGAAAAAACCTTTGTCTTTGTCAAAATGAATCGTACGAATACCGAATTTAGTTATGCGTTCTTCCAATGTTTTACCATCCAAAACTACTCTAGTTTTCGCTTCATACATTTGTGGCAAATCCACATCCCATAAATTAGGATTTGTAACCGTTGCCAGTTGGTTTAATGTCGATTTTTGATTGGAATTTAAAGAAAAAGTAGTAGTTTCCGTAGCTACCTTTTGTCCTTTTGGATTAAAAATATCGGTAATAATGGTTCCGTTTTTGGCTTCATTATAATTATTTTCAACCTCAACTTGAACATTTACAGTAGCATTATTTTTGGTTACCTTGGGAGTGGTTACAAAAGTACCCCAAACAGGAATGTGTAATTTATCGACAATCAACAGTTGCACATTACGATAAATCCCTGAACCGGTGTACCAACGAGAGTCGGCATAACGGCTGTGATCCACTCTTACGGATAATCTATTTTCTTTAGATTCTGGCGCTAACAAATGAGTCAAATCATAATAAATCGGTGCATAGCCATACGGATGATTTCCAATTCGCATACCATTTATCCAAAATTCAGCATTATTATAAACACCATCAAAAATGATGTAACACTTTTGATTTTCTTTGATGGGTGTATTAAAAATTTTACTGTACCAACCAATTCCACCAGGCATAAAAGCCGTACATCCTTCTAGTTTTTGAGAAAAATCGTGCTCAATACTCCAATCGTGAGGCAAATCAAGTTTTCGCCATTCTTTGGGAGAATAAGTTGTCAAAGAATAATCATGAGAATCAGTCTCTGTAAAAAGCCAATCTTTATTAAAATTAATATGGTTTTGCGCCTGACCAGAAAGACTAACGACTAGAAGCAAGACACCAGTAAGTCTTTTCAAAGATTTGATATTTATTGTCATAACTTAGTTACTATTAATTATTTTATTTCAAGTAGCAAAACGCCTTTTGATTTTAATTCAAACTCAGAACCCAACATTTCTCCTGTAAGCATATTAATTCCATTTACTTTTTCATTGTTTTTTAAACTCAGATTCAACTTGGCTGTGTTTTTTCCAATATTTAAAATAGTCATTAAATAATTACCCTCCTTATTCTTAACTACTCTCCAAGTACAACCTTTGTAATCGGTTCCGTTAGTTTCTTTTAAAACAATATCTGAAGTTTTAGTAGCATTATTGTCTAAAATTGTTTTTTTCAACGAAGCAACTGTCACATCATTATTCATGGTAATGAGCGTCCCTTTTGCTTTTTGTAAATTCATTTTTCTGATGTGGCCATATTCATTTTTAGATAAACTAGTACTATCCACAATCACTGTTCCTCCATTATTCAAATAATTTTGTAGCGCCTCAAACTCAGAATCTGTAACAAATTCTGTTTTATAAACTACAATAACATCCCAGTTTTTGTTGTCTTGTTTTTTAATGATCTTTTCAGTGGCATATCCCAAAGGAAAACCTTCAAAATACAAAGATTCATATAGTCCAAAATGTTCGGACATATAATGAGGTTTCTGAATAGCTGAAGTTTCTGAATAGAAAAAACGAACGGGTTTACGTTGGTGTCGTAGGTCCATAATTTCTTCCGAATAACTGTTCAAGTCCATCATCACTTGAGCCAATTCATTGGCAGTTTGTGGTTGCATATTAACCGATCCTGCATAAGAACCCGCTAAAGCAGGATCAAAGAAATTTAATGTTCCCTCTAATCTATCTTCAGGCGAACCATCTGGATCTCTTGCCCAAAACCAAGAAAGTCCTGCATCCATACCATGAAGGGTAGCCAACCAAAAACAACTTCTAGTATAATCCGGTGAAGTATTTAAATCTTTCCAGTGAGAAGACGATAGAAAATGAGTTTCAGAATTAACATGAATCTTATTTGGCGCAACAGATTCCATGAAATCATACGAAACGGCTAACTCATCCCAAGAAAAGGCATATTTCTCCTCCCATTCTTCAGCAGTATTAGAATTAAAACTTCTACCACCAGTAGTTTTAGCATCATCACCAATCATGGTTGTTAGTTCTGTCAATGCCTCTAAATCAATTCCGTGCGAACGATTATCTTCTGTAAATAAATCGGGCATAATTTTGATATGTGTATCTGCCATGGGATTAACAGTATGTAATTCTTTTTGAATATAAGTAAACCAGTCAATACTTCTATCCATATTATATCGACACCAATCATACCAAATAGCTTGACCTCTTTTAGACTTATTTATTGGGATTTCAATGTCAATCACATTAAAGTCAGCAAATTTACTTTGCCAATTTGTATTTAGTTCACCGATTTTATTGCCATATTTTATAGAAAGCCAGTTTCTAAAATTATTGAGTGTATAAGACGAAATCGAATTCATCTCTTTGAATTTTTGGGTCCAATGTCCCGTTTCGGAAAACCAATGAGGTTCATTAGATAATATATACCCCAATTGAGATATTTTTTTTCCTTTTGTGATTTCACCTGCGTTTTTAATCACATCCCCCCATATATGTCTCATTAAAGGATTATCAATATCATAATCTGTAAATAGGGATCTCCCTTTTGATACTTCAGGGTCTTTTTCCGAAATCCATTTTGGAAATCCAGAATTCCAAAGCAATAAAAATCCAACATTTTTATTAGGGATATCCCTTAAAATCTGTAGTCTTTCCTCTTTGAAAGTTATTTTTTTAGTTAATAATGAAGATTCATTTTGATTATTTTCACTAACCACAGATAAATTAATTCCACCGTGATAAATTGCCCCTAAATGATCATTATACACATTGGTATCTGTGAGTGCACCACCCATCGTTTTGGAGAAATAATCATATAAAAACACGGGTTTCCCATTACTTATAAATTGATCTTTACCAACTTCTATGTTTTTCCAATCGACCTTTGCGACGGCTCTTCTTGTAATGCTTCCGTCGATTACTTTTTTAAGATTATCGATTCCTTTATCTAAAATATCTATTACTTTTTGACGTTCTAAATCAGGTAATTCTTCTGCATACTTTGTTTTCTCATTTTTATAAGGACCATAATAGCCGAAAAGTTTTTCAACTTTATCTTTGTTCTTTTCGTCCCAATTAGCAAATTTCAAAAATTCTTTTGAAAACCAAAGGAGCGTTTCTTCACGAGTAACATCAATTGATTTTGACTTTGCTTTTTTCATCAAAGTTTCAAGTATTTTAATTTTTTTTATTGCTTCTTTTTCCAATACAATTGGATTTTGAACCTTACTAATTGTATAAGCATTCATTGATAATGAAAAGATTAACAAGCTACTTAATAATAAAAAAATTTCTTTTGGACGCATTATAATTTGATTTAGTTATTTCAATAAATGGAAAAGATAGTAAGTAAAAGTGATTTTGCAATGTTGATTGTAATTATTTTAGTCTCACCTTCATCCAAATCAGGCAACACCTCTTTTACCTTTTTGCATTATTTATTTTATGAAAAACAAATATTCGAATAATTAGAATCACTTTCTTCTTCAATTTTTGCCTAAATAGAAACTATTTTATCCTAAAATCATCAAATAGCATGTTTATAAAAACATAATAACAAACAATTTTTTAAATTTAAATATGAAATTAATTACTACTTCCTGTCATGAACAAGTTTTATAACGTTTCCAATACGTATTTTTCCATAATTTTTGGCAATCACATTTTGACCAAAAATCACTTTGCTTCCTACTTTTTTATATTTCGAAAGTGTAAACAAAGGTTCTTTGCCAGAGAAAATACCTTTTTTAAAATCAATAGTTGTCATAATGCAACGACTGGAAGGTTTGACACCATAAAAGGTTTGGTTTTCAATCGTAAATTCATACCAGTTTTCTTCTTCATACGCTATTCCGCCAGTGAAAACAAAATTAGGTCGAAAACGTTGGATAGAAAGAGGTGTTTCTAATTTTAAATTCAAATCATCCAAGGAGGCTTGCCCGATGATTAAAAAAGGAAACCCATCAGTAAATGCTGTTTTATCTTCTGGACTTACCGCATAGTCTGGGTCTACAGTTCGGTGACTTTCTTCGGGCATAAAAACTAAACGAACAGAAAATCCTAGAATTTGAGTAAACCAAGCCGAAATTTCAGCATCAACTTCTAAGACTTCTACGGTGTCTTCCCAAACGGCAACATTAAATTTAGAGTCGGTATTTTTTTGCGAAAGCGAAAATTTCACACTTCCTTTTGAAGTATCGGCATGACTTATTTTTATACAATCCTCTTGAATTTCAGGTTGAAATAAAGCTAATTGTGGGTAGGTTCTTTGGGTTAAAAAAACGGCTTTTTGGTCTACCAACATCCAGCGTCGGTCGTGTTCCAAACCTCGTGGGGTTAGATTGGATTGCTCCAAACAAATCCCTGACAATGACTTTATGGGATAAATCCAAATTTGGGACAGTTCTAGCATCTTGTTTTTTATCAAAAATAATAAAGTTTATTTAAACACAAAGGAAGTACTAATTATACTAACATTAATTTTATAAAAAAAGCAAAACGCATAGATTCTGTATTAAAAAAACACCAAGGGGGTTGTAATAATTTCAATAATTTAAATTCACTCCAAATCCCACTCCCATATCACTATCAAAATGGGTTGTTATTCCTAAATTCTTACCAACGATATATTTAAAACCTGTCATATATTCTTTGTCGGTATTGACCATAAAAGCCATTCGCAATCTTTTTGAAATTGGGATATCTTCTCGCATTAATTGGAAACGAATATTTCCATCATGATAAACTTCGGCTTGCGCAATTACTAATAATGGCAACGTATAATTGACCCCTAAACTAACTTGAAGACGCTTGTCTTTGGTGCTCCTTTGACCAAATAAATTCTCTTCGACTTCACCCTGGTCTAACTTTCTATAACGAGCATCAAAACCAATAAAAGGCATCAACCATTGATTTCTTCCAATGTATCGTCCAATATGCGTTTCGGATTCGTAACCGTGATGGTCGCTATAGCCCAACCTCCATTCAGTTCCAAAACTCCATCTTGCATTTTGTAACATTGCTTGTCCATCATTACCATTTGTAGCAAAATCATTTTCAGCCATAAAGTGCAATTCATTGCTTTCAGCTTGCAATTTCTTGTATGCTTTTTCTTTGTTAGGTATAAGCGGATTTGGAGCAGAATTATCATAACTAAATACCCGATTCATTCCTGCCATCATGTGATACAAAATATGACAATGAAAAAACCAGTCGCCATCAGCATTGGCTTCAAACTCGATTACATCGGTTTCCATTGGCATGATATCCAATACGTTTTTCAGTGGTGCATACTCTCCTTGACCGTTCAACACTCTAAAATCGTGACCGTGTAAGTGCATCGGGTGGCGCATCATCGAATTGTTGTACAACGTAATCCTAACGTTTTCTCCTTTTTTAATCAAAATTTTATCGGTTTCAGAAAGCACTACATTGTCCATACTCCAAACATAACGGTTCATATTTCCTGTCAATTCAAAACGTAGTTCACGAACAGGAGCATCTTTAGGAAGGGTTGTATTTGTTGGTGATTTTAGCATCGAATAATTCAAGGTTACGATATCTGAACTTTTCTTTCCCATATCATGTCCTGAATGATCCATTTCTCTACTCTTAGCCATTTTATCAGACTTCATATCCATCTTCGAATGATTTATTTTATCTGATTTCATATTCATTTTGGAGTGATCCATGGCACTATCCATCTCCATCATTGGACTTGTTGACAATTCTGGATACATAACTGAATTCATATCCATTTTTTGTAGACTCATTTTCATCCCCATTTCATTCATCGTCCCGTCCATATTCATCATGTTGTTCATCATCTTCATCCCAGCAAAATATTTTAATTTAGGCAAAGGATCAGCGGCTTTCTTCTTACCTTCTCCTATATAAATTGAAGTCGAATTGGTTCTATCCTCTGGAGTTACTAAAAAAGCATACGATGTGTTTTTTTCAGGAATAGTCACCACCACATCATAGGTTTCGGAAACTCCAATAATCAGGCGGTCTACATCAACAGGATCTACATCATTTCCATCATTGGCTACGACGGTCATTTTCCCTCCAGCATATGTCAGCCAAAAATAAGAAGAGGCTCCTCCATTAGAAATCCTCAATCGTATTTTATCGCCTGCTTTGAATTGGGATAATTGACTTTCATTCTGCCCGTTAATCAAGAACTTATCATAATACACATCACTTACATCCATGGCTAACATACGTTTCCATTCGTTATTAACTTTCGTTTTAAAATGTCCTGCCTTGATCGCTTCGGCATAACTTTGAGTTGTTCCTTTTTTGATTGCAAACCAGTCCGAAGCATTGTGCAGCATTCGATGTACATTTTCAGGTTTGTAATCCGTCCATTCGCTTAAAATAACAGGAACTTGTGGGATATCATCAATTCCTTTTCTAAAAGTTTCGTCTTCTAGTTTTTTCTTTAAAATCAAAGAACCATACATTCCAATTTGCTCTTGCAAACCGCTATGACTATGATACCAATGCGTTCCATTTTGAATTATTGGAAAAGTATATTTATGCGTTGTTCCTGGTTCAATAGGCATTTGCGTTAAAAACGGAACACCATCTTCTTTATTTGGCAAATACAATCCATGCCAATGTAATGAAGTACCTTCTTTTAATTCGTTATGAACATAAATTTCGGCTGTATCGCCTTCGGTAAATGTTAAAGTAGGCATCGGGATTTGCCCATTCACCGCAATAGCTCTTTTTGATTTGTTCCCAAAAGTCACAACTGTATCACGAACATACAAATCGTAACGTATCGTTTTTGAAATTGTTTTTGGTCTAAGTTTTTGCTCTACTATCACTTTTTCTTTTGGCAACTCAACCGTTTGGACTAGTTCTTTTTTTGGAGCTATCAGTTCTTTCTTGGCTTCTACTGGAACTTTTGAAACAGGTTTTGCTAAAACTGTTTTCTTGACAACCTCTTTTTTAACTTTTTTAGATTTCTCTTTGACTAATGTCATTCCGCATTTGGGACAATTTCCTGGTTCATTTTCATGAATTTCTGGATGCATGACACAAGTATAATAAAAATCGGAGGCTGTTTTTGAAGCTTGGGCATGAACAAACTGACCAATAAATAAAAAACAAAGTAGGTAAAATATCTTTTTCATGATTTTAAATTTTTATAGATCTCAAACGCAACGCATTTGCAATTACTGAAACCGAGCTGAAGCTCATTGCCAAAGCGGCAATCATAGGCGATAACAACAATCCGAAAAACGGATACAAAATTCCTGCTGCGATGGGCACTCCCAATACATTATAAAAGAACGCAAAAAATAAATTTTGTTTGATATTTTTCATCACGGCATGACTCAAATTTTTAGCTTTAACAATACCTTGTAAATCCCCTTTCACCAAGGTGATTTTAGCACTTTCTATTGCCACATCTGTTCCTGTTCCCATTGCAATTCCGATGTCGGCTTGCGCCAAAGCGGGAGCATCATTGATCCCATCACCTGCCATAGCAACAATTTTCCCTTTAGTTTGCAAAGCTTTGATGTATTCTAATTTATCTTGTGGCAAACAACTGGCTTTAAAGTCGGTTAAGTTCAATTCGGCCGCCACCGCTTTTGCTGTATTTTCATTATCACCGGTCAACATCACCACTTCGACACCTTGTCTTTTTAGTTCCTGAATGGCTTCAAAACTTGTTTTTTTAATCGCATCGGTAATCGTAATATAACCCACCGCAGTATCATTGATAGCGATATAAGAGACCGTTTTTCCTAGTTTTTGTTCGATAATAACTTCTTGTTCAAGCGCTGAGAAATCTTTAATTCCTTCTTGTTCCAACAATTTTTTATTTCCAATACTGATTTTATCATTGGCAACAAAACCAATTACCCCTTTACCAGTAATGGATTCGAACTTATCTACTTTGGATAAGCTTGCTTTTTTCGCTTTCGCAAAAGTGACAACGGCTTCCGCCAAAGGATGCTCGCTACTTCGATTCACCGAAGCAATTTTGCCTAAAACCTCATTTTCATCACCGTCTTTTACTACTATTTTCTCTACCGATGGTTTCCCTTCAGTCAAAGTCCCTGTTTTATCTGTAATAAGCACATCGATCTTATCCATTTTTTCGATGGCTTCGGCATTTTTAATTAAAACACCTGACAAAGCTCCTTTACCTACTCCCACCATAACCGACATGGGTGTTGCCAATCCTAAAGCACAAGGACAAGCAATAATCAAAACAGCAATGGCATTAATAAAACCATATACTAATGCGGGTTCTGGTCCCCATTGTGCCCAAATAAAGAACGTAATTATTGAAATCCCAACGACAATGGGCACAAAATATTTGGCAATGCTATCTGCTAATTTTTGAATGGGTGCTCTCGAACGACTAGCATCATTGACCATTTGTACGATTTGCGAAAGCAAGGTTTCTGAACCTACTTTTTCAGCTTCCATCGTGAAAGATTGGGTACCGTTAATGGTTCCTGCAATTACATTATCATCTTGTTTTTTATCCACTGGAATAGGTTCACCTGAAATCATCGACTCGTCTATGGTCGTATTTCCTTCGATTATTTTTCCATCAACAGGGATCTTGTCACCAGGCTTTACACGCAGTACATCTCCTTTTTTGATATCGTGAATCGAGATTCGTTTGTCTTCGCCATCTACTATTAAAGTCGCTTCGGTCGGTGCTAATTTCATTAATTCTTTAATCGCTCCACTGGTTTGACTGTGCGCTCTGGCTTCTAATAATTGCCCAAGTAAAACCAATGTCAAAATTACCGTTGCAGCTTCAAAATACAAACCTACATGTCCCGAATGGCTTTTGAATTCAGCCGGAAAGATTTCAGGAAAAAACAAACCAACAATACTAAACAAAAAAGCCACTCCTGCACCAATCCCAATCAAAGTAAACATATTGAGATTCCATGTTACAATAGATTTCCATGCACGTTTAAAGAACATCCAACAAGCATAAAAAACTACTGGAATGGATAATGCAAACTGCACCCAATTCCAAGTTCCATAATCCAGGATTTTCAATAAAGGATTGTTAGGAATCATATCCGACATGGCGATGATAAAAATTGGTACGGTAAACAAAACCGCTATTTTCATCTTGAACAACAAATCGTCGTAGGTTTTCGATTCCTCACTAGCATCTGGAGTGATTGGAACCAAATCCATTCCACAAATAGGACAAGAACCCGGTCCGTCTTGCACTACTTCGGGATGCATTGGACAGGTATATTGTGTTCGCTGATTCAAAATAGACTGTTGGACTAAATCCATTCCGCAGACTGGACAATCGCCTGGCGCATCGTATTCTTTATCACCTTCGCAATGCATAGGGCAATAATATTTCCCAGCCGTTGCTTTGTGTGATGATTCTTTCTTGTGTTCATGAGCGCCAGCCACACTACAGCATGATTTTTTTTCTTCTGGCTTTGGTTCCGCAGTATGCTTATGATGTGACCCTTGCATTTCAATAGTATAATTCCCCGCAGCAGTTAATGCTTTTTGCATAACCTCAGTAGCAATATGCTCTTTCATCGTAATAATTGCCTCTGGCGGAGTCAAACTAACCTGAGCGGCTATTCCATCAATGGCGTTTAAAATTTTTTCGACTTTCGTTCTACAACCATTGCAGCTCATTCCAGTAATAGTATAGGTATGTGTCATTATTTCTACTTTTTATTGTGATATACAAATTTCGGACTTAGATGACGGTTTTATGTTGTAGAATTATGGAAAAGGTTTGTATCATTTTATTGACCGCTAATTTGCAAACTAATCGATTGAAAATAAACATTCTAATTTGCGAATTAGCCGTCTTTAAAATATTTACAATTCATCAATCTGTTTCCTTTTATTATCCTTCAAACTTTTAAAATAAGTAGGTGTAAAACCAGTTACTTTTTTAAACTGATTGCTCAAATGCGCGACATTGCTATAATTCATTTGAAAAGCGATTTCACTCAAAGTAAGTTCGTTATACACCAATAATTCTTTGACGCGCTCAATCTTTTGAAGAATATAAAAATGCTCAATAGTAATTCCTTCGGTTTCTGAAAATAATTTACTCAATGCACTATAATCTTGCTTTAAATCTTCTACCAAATAGTCTGATAGATTCACTTTGAGTTTTTCCTGTGGGTAATGCACATTTTCAATAATTAACGTTTTGATTCTTTCAATAACTTGCCTTGTTTTGTCATTTAACAACTCAAAACCTAAAACTTTAAAACTATCCGCTAGATTTTTCTTTTGATTTTCGGTGATTGATTCTACTAATTCAACCTCCCCTAGTTTCATATTTGAAAACGAAATTTCGTGTTGTTCCAATACCGTTTTCACAGCAGTGATACAACGATTACAAACCATATTTTTGATATAGATATTCATATAAATCAAGTTTTTGAACAATTAAAACTAATTGGTAACATTAAAAAAAGTATATTCAAAATTCAAAAAAGCACCATTAGGCGAAAGACGATTCATTGAACTTAATAATTGAGTTTTGTATCCAATATCTATTCGG
>NZ_JBAWDL010000178.1:0-1626 GCF_049590715.1 Flavobacterium sp. | reverse complement strand
ATTTTTACCAAAAGTTGCGGACTGAGCGCGTCCAGTCCTTCCAGCGTCCAGAGGGCGTGGAGCCTGCCTAGCGCGTTGGGGGCTTCCGTAGCCATGCGTTGCAGGGCCGGAATGTCAGCGGTGGCTTGGCGATCGGTGAGCAGTCGCTGGGCCGTGCGCCGCCACCAGCCGTTCGGGTCGGCGAGTTTCTGGCGCAGTTCGGCGTTGGTGAGTTCACGGGCAAGGTCCCGTTGCCAGGTGGCGGGAGGGGTACCCTTGGGCGTGATGCGGTACAGGCGACCCTTGTCGGTGCCGTTGTAAAGTGCACCCGATTGAACTACCTCGTCGGCCATCCACTCGGGATGTTCGATAATCTGACGGTAGTAGTCCGTTACGTACAGCGCCCCATCCGGGCCGGTGTACAGATTAACCGGGCGAAACCACGCATCGGTCGAAGCTAGGAATTCCTTATCAGGGTACAAGCGACTGGCGGTGAAAGTCGCGCCCGCATCGCGCAGCACATCGGCGTGAATGAGGTTGCTGACGGGCTCGGCCACGAACGATACACGGTCGAAAGGCGCGGGAAAAAGCCCGCCCTGGTAATAATTGGAGCCGCAGGCGGACGTAAAAACGCCCAGATCGGTTAACAGCTGGTTAAGCGGATTTTTGGTAATAGAGAATACCTCCGCTGCTGCGCCGTGGTCCGAAATCGTCTGCGTAGCATTGGCCACCAACAGATTAGGATTGCGGTTCAGGTATTCCGCCGGTACCACCTGGTGCATGGCGTGGTTCGCGTTGCTCACCACAAAATACCGTCCCCACGCATCGAAGGTATGGCCGAACTGGGTTTTGCCCGAAAGCATTTCCAGCCCCGCGCGGTCGGGTCGGAATCGCACGCCACGTCCCTGGGCGTTGTCGGGTAGGCGGGGGCTGTCTTTTCCGCCAGGATAATGGATATCACTGCCCCGGTCGCCAAATTCTTTCTGGAAAGCCTGTGTTGAAACGGCTCCCTCGTGACCGAGGTAGATCCAATTATCGAGGCCCAGTAGGGGGGAATTGAGATTGTGCTGCGGATTAGAGCGTGCGAAACCCGTCAGGAGCGTATCCCGGATTTCGGCCCGTCCGTCGCCATCGGCATCTTCGAGGTACAGCACATGAGGTGCATCCGTGACGATCAAGCCCTGCTTCCAGCGCATAATACCCGTCGGCAGTGTCAGCCCCTCGGCGAATACCTGGCTGCGGTCCATCCGGCCATCCTGATCGGTATCGGTCAGTAGCACGACTTTACCCGAGCCGCTGAGTTCGAGCGGGTAGCCGTGCATCTCGACCATGTACAGGCGACCCCGTTCGTCGATTTCCATCGCCACGGGATCGGAAATAAGCGGTTCACTGGCGACCAACTCAATCTGAAAGCCCTCGGCCAGTTGGAAGGTCGCCAGGGCATCTTCCGGCGACACATCGGCCAAAGGTACCTGACGGCTGCTCAGGATTAGTAAGCTGCCGAAGAGTAGCAGGGTGGAAAGGAGCTTAGGAAGGGCTTTTTCCAACATCCGGCTTACAGGTTGAGGTAAGGAGATTTGTCTCGTGGTTTCCATCGATACAAAGTCCTGATGGCCGTCAACTTACTGGTAGAGGGCTTGTGGCAAG
>NZ_JBAWDL010000177.1:0-6480 GCF_049590715.1 Flavobacterium sp. | reverse complement strand
GATTAATCAGGGGATGATTTTGGGGACTAGTGCGTTTGTGTACCGTCTAGAAGGAACAAATACTTTTGTCTCTAAAAATAAAATTGAAGAACAAGCAGTTCAGCCAATTCATACTGATGTTTCATTTGTTAATTCTTCTGATGAATTAGATATTGAAAAATTTAAAAACTCAAGAGAGGAATATAAAGATGCAGTTTTTATAACTGAAGAAAACGGCAAATATTTAGTTTCTCGCGAAGTTGAAAAAATGTCAAAATCGAAATACAATGTAGTAACTCCAGATAATATTTGTGACGAATACGGAGCCGATACCTTGCGTTTGTATGAAATGTTCTTAGGGCCATTGGAACAAGCGAAACCTTGGAATACGGCTGGAATTTCGGGAGTTTTTGGTTTCTTAAAAAAACTATGGCGTTTGTATTATGACGAAAATGGTTTGATTGTTACCAATGATGCACCAACCAAAGACAACTTAAAATCATTACACAAAACCATCAAAAAAGTGGCTGATGATATTGAGAATTTCTCATTTAATACGTCTGTTTCACAGTTTATGATTTGTGTGAATGAATTATCAACTCAAGGTTGTCATTCTCGTGCTATTCTAGAGCCATTGGCGATTGTGATTTCGTCGTATGCGCCACATATCGCCGAGGAATTATGGTCGGCTTTAGGGCATGAAGGTTCGATTGCTACTGTTGCTTTTCCGAAATTCGAAGAAAAACATTTAGTAGAATCTGAAAAAGAATACCCCGTTTCTTTCAACGGAAAAATGCGTTTTACATTGACATTGCCTTTAGATTTAACCAAAGATCAAATCGAGGAAATCGTCATGAAAGATGAAAGAACTCAAAAACAATTAGATGGTAGAACACCAAATAAGGTGATTATCGTTCCTGGTAAAATTATTAATTTGGTAGGATAGCCAGTTATGGGTATGGGACTTGCAATATAAAAAAGTCTAAATTCCAAACGTCAGGAAATCACAATATTTAAATCCTAAACTCCAATTTTATAATGGAGTTTGGGATTTTTTCTTGTAGAAAGAATATATTATACCAAACAAAAATTTACTTTATTAGACTTAATCCTAAAATGGATTTAAAATAATTCCTGTAATCAATATTTAACAGTACCTACCGTTTTCATTACCCTAACGATTTTAGATTTTCGACCATTAATATAAGATGACGAACTGGTTGCTTTAAATTTTCGCGGATTAGGTAGTATTGCTGCAATTCCAGCGGCTTGAATAGGCGTTAAACTAGTACAGTCTTTTCGATACCAATATTGTGTAGCGGCTTCGGCTCCATAAATTCCATCCCCCATTTCGATGCTATTAAGATAGACTTCCATGATGCGTTCTTTGCCCCAAATGAGTTCAATTAAGACCGTAAAATAAGCTTCTAAACCTTTTCGGAGGTAACTACGTCCTTGCCATAAAAAAACATTCTTAGCAGTTTGTTGTGAGATGGTACTTCCACCTTTAATTTTTCGGCCACGTTCGTTGTTTTTATAGGCTTTTTGCATAGCGCTAAAATCAAATCCATTGTGTTTTAAAAAAAGGCCGTCCTCACTAGCAATTACGGCTTTTTGTAAATTCATCGAAATATTTTCAATAGGCTCCCAGTCATGACTAAAAATTGCTTCTTTCCCTGACGTTTTATTTTCAATAATACGAATGATCATCAGTGGCGTCAATGGAACAGGTACAAATTTGAATACTACAACAAAAAATATAGTAATCCCAAAAAACCACAAAACTAGCTTTAAAAGAAAAAGTTTGATTTTACTTGTTTGTGGACTAGCTTTTTGCTTTTTTGGTGGCGTTTTAGCCGTTTTCTTTGGTGTTACTTTTATTCCCATTCTTTAATTGTATCTTTTTTAAAAACGTACTATATTATTTTGGCTGACGGGATTGGGGCTTTAATATTAAATGAGTTCCTTCAATCCACAATGTTAATAAGTATCAAAGATACAATCAATTCTAATCTTGCAAAATAAACTTAAAGAAAACATAAAATCTTTCAAAAGAGTAGCCGTCTATTCTTCTAATTTTTATCTTTGAGAATGCACAAAAAAAATAACATTCCTGTAAAATTCCTTGTTGGATATTTGCTTATAATCGCACTTTTTATAAGCGTGGGTTGGTTTTTATATACTGAAAATAAAAATTTTGCCAATAACCAAAAAGAAAATGCCTCTGAGAGTAGTGCCATCCTAAAAGTCAGCAATTTACTAACTCAAATTAACAAGACCGAGAACTTAGCTCGGGTAGCCATTCAGTCCAATAATAATACTGATTTCAAAACCTATTTAGACAAAAGCATTACTTTATATACCTCCATTGATACTTTAAAAAAACATGTATCTACTGATTCCCAAATCAAATTACTCGATAGTGTTAAGATTCTATTGAATAAAAAAACAAAAAATATTGAAAAATTAATTGCTATTAAAAACAAAACAGAAGATGAGGTTGCCGTAAAAAAAGCAATTGTTGACTTAACTAAAATGGAAGCTTCATTGCGCAAACTGGAACTGGAAGATTTTGTAAAATATCCAGAAGAAATGGGCGGGTATCAACGTAATGTTTTAAAAAAATATATCAATTATCTAAACCAAAACATTCCAGATGATAGTTCAAACACCTTGAGCAAAAGAGCATCAGATTCAATTTTGATGGTTTCTAAAAAATTACTGAATGATGTAAAAATCAAAACAGCACAAAAAAAGAAATTAATCAGCAATGAGGAAAACGAACTCATTAAAAACGAATTTTCTATATCTGAACAATTACAAAAAGTACTGTCAGTCATTGAAAATGAAATCATAAAAAATTCTACCAAAAGTTATTTAGATAGAGAAAAATCACTTGGAAAAACCAATCAAATAGTAACTACGGCGGCTATCATTGGACTTTTGCTCGCTTTATTATTCTTGGTAATTATATTAAATGATTTTTCAAAAAGTCAACTATATAAAAAACAACTAGAAAAAGCGAATGTAAATACTCAAAAAATCCTCCACAGCCGAGAACAACTCATTGCAACTGTCAGTCATGATTTAAAAACACCTTTGAGCACAATCATTGGGTATACTGAATTGCTACACAACACGGATCTAAACAGTAAGCAACAACATTTTATCAATAATGTCAAAGGATCATCGAATTACATTTCACAATTAGTTCAAGATTTATTAGACTTTACCCAAATTGAAGCTGGGAAAATCAGTGTTGAAAAAACATCTTTTTCATTACCTAAAATCATTACTGAAGTAGCTGAAAGTATAGCATCCGTTCATCAAAATAAACCTATTGACCTTGTGCTAGAGATTGCATCTGAATTAAATCAAAATATCATTGGTGATCCTTTTCGTCTCAGACAAATTATAACTAATATTATTGGAAATGCGTACAAATTTACCGAGAGTGGATTTATAAAAATTATAGCTTCAGTAGATTCTCATTCGAAAATGATTACTATTCTTATTGAAGATTCAGGAATAGGGATTGCGAAACAAAGTCAGGAATTGATTTTTGAGGAGTTCACTCAAGCCAATGATCAAATCGAAAAAAAATATGGAGGGACTGGATTAGGTCTTACGATTTCTAAAAAAATTGCTCATATTTTAGGAGGCGATTTGAGTATGAGTAGTGAATTAGGAAAAGGAAGTATTTTCAAAATAGAAATTCCACTGGTATTTGACACCACTTTTAATCCTAAACCTGATTTAGCACCTCATCTGAAATCTCAATATACGATTGTGGTTATTGACGATGATGTCGATTTATTAAAACTAACTACCGAAGTATTAAAACAAAATCAGTTTATACCCATTCCTTTTACTTTGGCAACAGAAGCTTTAGAATGGATAAAAAACAATCCCTTTGATTGTATTACAACCGATATTCAAATGCCCGTAATGGACGGTTTGACTTTTATCAGAAAATTACAAAAACAACGAAGCCCATATTATCAAAATCAAGCAGTAATAGCCATTACAGGGAAACATGATTTGGATTTAGATGTTTATAAAAAAATTGGATTCACCACTGTGATACGCAAACCCTATTCGCCTACGACATTAATTCAAAACTTAAAAGCAATTTTAAATCATGAAGAGGTTATCGAAACTACCGTTGGGATTCAGCCCAAAAAGCCAAATGAAACCTACAACTTAACAAACATCAAAGCTTTTTTCTCAGATGAGAAGGAGTCGTTAAAAGAAATTATTCAGTCATTTATGATGAATACAAATGAAAATTTAGCAATGATGGAACAAGCAATTGTTGATGAAAACAACAACCAAATTAAAAACACGGCACATAAAATGAATCCCATGTTCAAGCAGATTCAGGCGGTTGAAATCAGCACAATTTTAGATCAATTAGAATTAAAAGAGCTTACTAAAAAAGAAATAGAAATCCTTTTTGGAGCTGTAAAACAAAAAATAATAATCCTTTTTGAATCCTTAAAAAAAGAAATTAATTAATCGATTCCGTAACGCTTCAGCTTGTTATACAGAGTTTTGCGTGTAATTTGAAGTAATTTAGCCGCTTCGGATTTATTGTTATCCGTTTGATCTAGAGCGTCTAAAATGGTGTCTTTTTCATTTTTAGACAAAGATAAATTAAGGGGCTCAGCAGTTTCTTGTTCTAGAAAAAATTCGACAGGTAAGCTGTTTTTTTCTATAAAATCTCCTTTGGTTAAAAGAGTGGCTCGCTTGACACAGTTTTTCAACTCACGAAGGTTTCCTGGCCAACGGTATTTTTGAAAAACAGTCGTTACCTCGGGTGAAAAACCAATCACTGCTTTATTCAATTCGTCATTCGCTTTTTCAAGGAAGAAATCAGCAAAAATCATCAAGTCAGCTTCTCTTTCAGCCAAGGATGGAGAGTGGATGGAAAACTCATTAATTCGGTGGTACAAATCTTCTCTAAAATCTCCATTTTTGACAGCTTCACGTAAATCTTCATTTGTTGCAGCAATAATCCGTATATCGACTGCTATTTCCTTGTTACTCCCAACGGGTTTGATTTTACGTTCTTGCAAAGCACGCAACAATTGTATTTGATTTTCATAAGAAAGATTTCCTATTTCGTCAAGAAAAATTGTTCCATTATTAGCGGCTTCAAAAAAGCCAATTTTATCATTAATTGCCCCAGTGAATGATCCTTTAATATGTCCAAAAAATTCACTTGCTGCTAATTCTTTTGGAATAGCACCACAATCTACAGCAATGAAATTATTGGTACTGCGAGAGCTGCTTTGGTGTATTTTTTTGGCAATAACTTCCTTTCCTGTCCCACTATCACCAATGATTAAAACCGACATATTGGTGGGTCCAACTAATTCTATATATTCTGCTAGTTGCAATGAAGCTTTTGAAATTCCTTTGACAAATTCAGGTATATTTGACTTATTGGATTCTTTTTTAGGTTTTGAAGTTGCTTTTGGAACAGAAAGATCATTAGCTTCTTGTAAAGCATTGGTAATAACTAAGAGTACTTCTTCAGGATTAAAAGGTTTGGAGATATAATCCGTAGCGCCGTTTTTGATGGCTTTTACAGCCGTTGTCACATCAGAATAACCAGTCATTAAGATCACTGGAATATCCGGAAATTGCGTTTTAATTTCAGACATTAGCACAATACCATCAGCATCAGGTAACCTCAAATCAGTAATAACAAGATCGTACGGCGTCGTTTTGATTTTATGACGAGCTTCATCTGCTGAAAAAGCTGTTGTTATTTCATACCCATTTTTTATTAGAAATTTTTCTAATAGTTTGCAAAATGAAACATCATCCTCAATTAATAAAATCGTCTTCATTATTTTTAAAACTTTACTGCTAAAATAAAGTTATTAAAATAGTATTCTCATAATATTATGCAAAAAAAAAGAGCAATTGTTATAAAAACAATCGCTCTTTCATCATACCACTCAATCATCAATGGTATTAAAAAAACAAACTTTATTTAGTGATCCAGTTCCCATCGGCATCTGCATAAACAGTAGCCGTTTGGTCTTTGACTGTTAGATCTAATTTGTATTGATTTTCTTGATTCATATATGCTTTCACAATTGTTGCTCCAGGATATGCTTTTTCGGTTGCTTTAACAACTGCTTCTGGCAATTTGTCTGCTCCAATTTCTGCAAAATCATCTTGCGTTACTGAAATTTGAGTTAGTGGTGTGTGTACAGGAGTTACTGCAAAAGCGGTTAAACTTCCTAAAACGATTGCTGCTGATAAGATTAACTTTTTCATAATTTCTTTATTTATTGATTTTTATTTTTTTTAACTATTTGTTATTGAATCCATTTTCCGTTTTCGTCTGCAAAAAGGTTTCCTTTTTTATCACCTACAGTGACATCTAATTTGTATTT
The DNA here is from genome assembly GCF_049590715.1 of Flavobacterium sp. GTDB lineage: Bacteria > Bacteroidota > Bacteroidia > Flavobacteriales > Flavobacteriaceae > Flavobacterium. The sequence goes on along the minus strand of NZ_JBAWDL010000177.1, from coordinate 88 downwards.
TTTGTCGGCATTAACATATGCTTTTTCCAAAACTGCTGTTGGATAAGCTACTTTTAAAGCTTCGGTAATGGCTGCTGGCAACTCTTCT